>NZ_JAUBPR010000118.1:0-2785 GCF_036700845.1 Microcoleus sp. S13_C5 | reverse complement strand
AGGAACTCCATGTTCGGGAGATAACTGTCCAGGTTGGCAGAAGCTAGACAACAATCCAGCCACCGCCAAAATAAGCAGTAGCGTAGGTATATCAGAGTAGAGCTTCCAGAGATTGTGTTAGCTAAGCCGGATGTTTGCCAGTCTGGCTTAGTTTGATGATTCTGATGGAAGCCACTGACACAGCAAAGATAGCTTCAGGTATGGCATCGAAACAAAAACATGGCAACTTTTGTTAAATTACTGGATAAGCTTCTTCAAAAACTAATTGATAGCAATAGCGATATTTAGCAAAATCATGGACATCGGGAGATTCATAGCAAAATTGACTCGTTTAATGAATAAACGACTGTTGCGAGCTCTATCGTCTTTAATTGGCTTATATATTTTGAGCATCATACTTTCATTACCCCACGCTATCTCTGCTTCTTTACAAGTTGAACATAATGCCAGCATTACTCCACTCACTATTGTTCAGGTACCTGCCATGACTTTACCAAGCCAAATTTTTAAACGATGGACACATTCTCGCGAAGAAGATCGGGCAGACATCCTTGTGTATCGTCCCAAGGACTACCCGTTTCCACCCGCGCGCGGTCGGGAAGGACTGGAATTCCGCGAGAACGGAGAATTTATTCGCTACCAGATTGGTGCCACGGATAGAAGCTTAGGAGTTCCTGGTCGATGGAGTATTCAGAACACAAATATGGTAGAAGTGGAATTTCCAAATCAATCCGTTTCATCGTATACATTGACAATCCTGGAATGCGATGAGCAGATTCTCAAGGTCAGACAAACCGCAGGGGGTACAAGTCAGTGAGTACCCTGATAGAATTATGAGAATGAAATGCAATTCGGAACGGATGAGATAGTGGATATAGGCGTTGAGAAAATGCTATATCTGAACCTTTCGTCTAACAAACGGATGCACCGGACGGATTGACAGCCTTTGGCTTAGTTGCACGTAGGTGGGAAGTATCGGCTCAATAAGTAGCGGTAGCACAGAAAAAAAATAAGCAGAGTACACAAAGTGTCATAAAATAGGACACATGACGCAAAAGATTATTTCACAAGACAAGTCATCCTCAGATTTACTGCAAACCATCGGCCCCCCAGGGATTGCAGACGAATCCATGCGTCATAAAGTAGAGCTCTTACTGAACCTCATTGAGCAATTACAATTAAAAGTCAAAGACTTAGAGTCAGAGAATCAACGGTTAAAAGATGAAAACAACCGATTGAAGGGAGAACAAGGAAAACCAGACATCAAAGCCAACTCCAAAGGGTTCAAAAGCCAGCACTCATCAGAAAAAGAGCGAAAAACGCCAAAAAAGCATAGCAAACGCAGTAAGAACGCGACGATTACTCCTTTCCCGCTCAAAGAGTACAGAAAATGCTATAGTAAAAAAAAAGCGAGGAAAATATCAATGAATCTGAGCCAAAGATTGCGATTAGTAAGCCTAGATAAAAAGCAGTGGCAGCGACTATATTACAAGAATCAGCAAGCATATATACGACAAAGACTATCAGCAATCAGGTATCTAAGTGAAGGAAAAAGCCGAGGGGAAGTAGCCAAATTAGTAGGCTCTACAGATTTAACCATAGCCAAATGGATTGGTAAATATCTAGATGCAGGATTAGAAGGGCTAGTGGAGCCAATCAAGCATCAAGTGAAAGAGAGGCTAAATCCTGAGCGGCAGCAGGAGATCAAAGAAATGGTATTGAACGAGAGGCCAACTAAGTATGGAATAGACCGAGAAATCTGGACCGGAAAAATTATAGCATTCGTAATAAAGCAGAGATGGGGAATAGAGTTGAAAACATCGAGAATCTATGAAATATTAGATAAGTTGAATCTATCACATCAAAAAGCACACCGAGATTACGAGAATGCTTCACCAGAAAAACAAAAAGAGTTTGTGAAGATGCTAAAAAAAAATGCGCCAGAAAAAGCCTGGGGAGAAAATAATCTTCTTTGATGAATTCTCCGTATATAACCGACCAAGTACATACTACGGATGGGCATTAAAAAATACTCGACCTCAAGTGTCATCAAATGAAAGTAAAAAGAGAGAGAAATTAAATGGATTATTAGCAGTAGATGCTGTGAGTGGAGCCGAATTCTTGCGGTTAGTACCAACTGCCAAAACAGAAGACTTAGCATTATATTTTGGAGAGGTATGCTCATACTGTATTCAGGAAAGAATCAAGCATTTGACAATCATATTAGATAACAATTCTACGCATAAAGATAAGCTGCGCCGTTATTTATGGGCTGAGTTATTCACATCAGGGATTGAGGAACACATAACAGTTAAATTTGTTTACACACCACCATATTCTCCGAATTTTAATTGAGTCGAATATCTAATTCATTTGCTCCGATTGAGACTACTACATCATTTGCCAAGTGACAAAAGTATCGAGCAGGTTGAACTGCGAATTAAAACCTTTTTTGAAACTCAACAATTGCAGACTCCACTCCAAATTGCCAACACGATTCAACATATCTATAATCTCATTCTATAGTCTTCTAGCGGGAAGGGAGTAAAATAGAGCGAGAAGAAATACTAGAATATCCCACAGACCAACTGCCAGCAGATGCAGAATTTAAAGGATACGAACAAGTAATCATCCAAGATATCAGCTTGGCAACGGACAACATATTATTCCGCAAACAGAAATATTATTCACCCTCAGTCGGAAAAACTTATAGCATTTCTTACAAAGGTGAGGTACAATAACAGCAGTGAGTAAACCAATTCCAAATATTTGCTGATGTAACTTC
>NZ_JAUBPR010000262.1:0-2014 GCF_036700845.1 Microcoleus sp. S13_C5 | reverse complement strand
CTACCGGAACTGGTCTAAACTAACTATGTTATTCTACCACAAATATAGTCTGTCTACTTACGCCGAGCTGTACTAGAGAGTTTTCTTCACTGGTATTGCTCGCCAACGGTTCTTCCAACATATAATTTAGAGAATTAAGAGAAAAGTTTTATTCAGAACAACCACCCTAGACACACCAAATTGCTGGGCAATTTTCGGCAGCACGTCTGGAAACAGAAGGGAGATTGAGGAATGCGATCGAGAAGGTTGGGCATGAGAGGAAATGACTAGCGAGATCCAGCAGCTTGTAAGGCAGCTTGGGCATGGGCGAGATCCTGTGATCGAGTCTCCTCTCCACCCATGAGATTATCGGCATGGATGGCTTCAATATCAGTAATGCCTATGAACCAAAAATGAGTCGCAGATAGGGTTCTTGCCGATCGTAGGCAGAGGGGGGCGTATCTTTTAAGTAGCCTGAAATTGTGACCTAGTTCTGCCCAGACAAAGACTTGCAATCATTGACAAGAGCGATTAAAAACACCCTCTACGTGACTTACAACGAAGTAGTTGCCACCGCTACGTTTCACCTAAAGTTGATAACCTAGCGATGACAATATTAACTCAGTTACACAGGAGCTAAATAAACTAGGCGCTTTCTCACTACTTACTGGGAGATCCAGGATTTGCCGTTGCTGCATAGCTAGTCATCAGGTTTTTGTAGTCAGGAATAAACTCTGCTAAGAGACTACCCAGTCCTTCAATATCGTTGCGCCAGTCACGGTGCAATTCACACACAACGCTAAACCAATTGACCAACTGAACTCCAGCACGAGACATTCGATCCCAAGCTGCATAGCGACAGGCTTCATTGAAGGTTCCAGAGGCATCGGTGACAACAAAAACCTCATAACCTGCCTCCAATGCCGAAAGCGCACAAAAAGTAACACATACATCAGTGACAATTCCGGCCACGATCAATTGCTTCTTGCCTGTTGCTTCTACTGCTTTAACAAAGTCCTCGTTGTCCCAAGCGTTGATTTGTCCGGGACGCGGAATAAAGGGAGCATCTGGAAACTTCTCCTTCAGTTCAGGGATGATGACTCCATTGGGGCCTTGCTCAAAGCTGGTTGTCAAAATTGTAGGCAGGTTGAAAAATTGGGCTGCACTTGCCAGCGCCAGCACATTATTTTTGAAGTCGGCGGCACCAATATCACGCACAAGTGAGAACAGTCCAGTTTGATGATCGACGAGCAAAACCGCAGCATTATTCTTGTCTAGACGGTTGTATTTGAATGTAGACATGAGGTATTTTTCCTATTTTGGTTATGGGTGAAGTAGGAATTGCAGAATGGAGTCAAAAATCAGAAAGCCTTGAGCTGTAATCAGAAAACCTTGAGCTGTACAACTTAAATGTGATTTTTTATTAAAAGCGAAACGTCTATTTCCTCTAAATAACTTATGGCCTAAGCTGTTGCGCCCTGAACTCAGTTTGCAAAATCTCACCAAATTTCACCACTCAATATCCGCAAGTTAAGCGCTGAGTTAGGTCGCTAGTGGGTCAGTGAGGGCAGCAGCTTAAAAGTTATCTGTGAGGATTCAGAGCAAAACTAATTGCCTTTTGTAGTATACCGTAAGACAATCTACTGAACTCAATATGCTGGAGTTCGCCATGATTCGATCGACCACACCGGATGACAGGACTGCACTTATGGCCATAGCCGACGCGATCGGCTTCGGGCCGAAGGAGGTTGAGGAACTGAGCGAAATGCTGGCTGATTACTTCGGTGGCAAGAGCGACAGTGCTCATTTCTGGCTCACCGATGACGACAATGGGCCAGTTAGGGTCGCCTACTGCGAGCCAGAACGGATGACCAATCAGACGTGGAACCTACAATTGATCGCGATCCGACCTGACCGCCAAGGACAAGGACGCGGTTCGACACTGCTGCGCTACTTTGAACAGGACTTACGCACGACCACTAGATATAGCGTACCGGGTTTAGAAATACCCATTGGATAGAGCGATAATATAAAA
>NZ_JAUBPR010000261.1:0-2020 GCF_036700845.1 Microcoleus sp. S13_C5 | reverse complement strand
GTATCGACAATTACTTTCTTCCTGAAGAAAGCGCAGTTTCAAGAAAAC
This sequence comes from Microcoleus sp. S13_C5, assembly GCF_036700845.1. NCBI lineage: Bacteria > Bacillati > Cyanobacteriota > Cyanophyceae > Oscillatoriales > Microcoleaceae > Microcoleus > Microcoleus sp. S13_C5. Next base: position 1,972 of record NZ_JAUBPR010000261.1, on the reverse strand, counting down.
CTCAGGTGCTTCTTGGAGACAACTTTCAACAGTAACATCGGGTAGATTAAGCAGTCTGTCCAGATGAATATCCATAGGGTAGAAATCAAGTAGTGGTATCTCATTATACGGTTTTCACCAAAAACCCAGAAGAACCGACCCACCTTGCTTTAACTGGGACAAATCCTGATTTCCCTTGAGCTTTTTTTTCAGCTTTTGATGGATTTTCTGAAAGTTCAAACTTGATTTTTGTCATAATTTCTGGAGATTTTTTTTCTAACTCTTTTGTGAGATATTCGGGATGATAGCCATTGTCTAGTAAGAGTCTAATACCATTTTCCTAAAGTCCTGCTACAGATAGAGCCTCTAAAATAAATTTCTATCCCGTCAAAGAAGCAATAACTTCCAACGTCAACTTATTTAACTCTTTTTGCACCGCTGCTCTCAACTCTTCTATTTGGTCAAATCTCAACCATTTCAATTGTTCTTTTACGTATCCCCACAGTCTTTCTATGGGGTTTACTTCCGGACTGTATGCGGGTTGAAACAGTAAAATAACATTTTCTGGTAGGCTGAGATTTAAAGAGTTATGAAATCCTCCCTGATCTACTTGAATTATATGTAAATCCTCCGGATACTCACTGGCAAATAGCTCTAAAAAATTCTCGAAGCACACTGTATCTAAATGTGTAAATTCATAAAAAAAGCTGGCTCCCGTTAGCGGTTCTACTGCCCCATAAAGCCACAAATAAGTAAAATCCCATTGCACCTTTCCTTGCGGTTTTATTCCGTAACCTGTTAACTTTTTTCTTTGAATTGTATGCAGCCCCATCCGACTTTCATCTTGACTCCAATATCGCACTTTTTTCCACTGCTTTAAAAAGCTTTCACTCTGACGAGCGACTGCCTCTAATTAGAGATGACAGTTTTTTTTAAATTCTTCTACTCCCCCTGGTTTCTGTTTTTCACTCACGGGACGAGGGGCTTTTAATTTTCCTTTGAGCCTATATCTTGCCCATTGATGTACTGTCCGATATGCCACTTTAACCTCACAGCAGCTTGTTAACCATTGATGGACTTCTTTGTAGCTACTGAATCCTTCGGGGTCTTGCAATTCTTTTGATAATCTCTCTACCGTTTCTGGACTCATTATTCTGGGCCTTCCTAAACGAGGTTTTTGGGATAATAATTCTTCGATTCCCCCCGCTCGATAGCTAGACAACCATCTCTGTACTATAGTACGATGTTTCCCTAACCTCACCGCAGCAGACAAGACGCTATCTACCGCTTGGGTCTTGAGCCAATATAGAACTTGCAGTTTTTCGTGACGAGTCGCATCTTTCTCTTTCCTGAGAAGACCTTTTAGCTCTTCTTCTGTTTCCCTTATGTCAATCTTAACAACTCCTGACATTTCTCTTCCTTCTCTTGGCGTACTAGCTTACAAAAAGGACACACATTAACTATAGCACTATTTTAGGAAATTGGTATAATTTTTGGAATATTTAGAGGTGTGGACTTAAAATAATCGTATCGGCTCAATAAGTAGGGGTAGGAGAGAAAAAAAAGTAAGCAGAGTACACAAAGTGTCATAAAATAGGACACATGACGCAAAAGATTATTTCACAAGACAAGTCATCCTTCAAGATACTGCCAACCATCGACCCCCCAGGTATTGCAGACGAATCCATGCGTCACACAGTAGAGATATTACTGAACCTAATAGAGCAATTACAATTAAAAGTCAAAGACTTAGAGTCAGAGAATCAACGGTTAAAAGATGAAAACAACCGATTGAAGGGAGAACAAGGAAAACCAGACATCAAAGCCAACTCCAAAGGGTTCAAAAGCCAGCACTCATCAGAAAAAGAGCGAAAAACGCCAAAAAAGCATAGCAAAGGCAGTAAGAACGCGACGATTAAAATAGAGCGAGAAGAAATACTAGAATATCCCACAGACCAACTGCCAGCAGATGCAGAATTTAAAGGATACGAAC
>NZ_JAUBPR010000117.1:0-19947 GCF_036700845.1 Microcoleus sp. S13_C5 | reverse complement strand
CTTCTTTGAACACAACTTGATATTTTTTATTATATCATATTAGTTGTTTGTGTAATTAATTTTGTTTGACTACTTATCAATTCTGGTTGCACGAGCGAGATGATTGTTGACTGTTGACTGTTGGCTGTTGACTAAAATTATGCTTCCGAACTGACTGTTTGGACATTTGAACAATACCGATGCAACCGGAAACGATATGAAAGGGGCGATCGCTTTGTTCGATGTTGGCTGGATTTTCTACCGTCACTACGGTATGATTTACTCGCTATTGAAAGTGCCCCGTCCACAGAACCCAAAGCTTGAACCCAATGCCCATGAGCGCTTTAAAAAAACCTCGCCCCAACCCTGTTGACCTATTAACAGTTGTTTGGAAAGGGAAAACAATTGCGCTATCAGGGGTTAAGATGAGACCCGCTTGGGACTGAAAACCGAAACCGGCCAAGTGATTCTGGTGTTTGGGGTGAAACCTGTGACATGGGGGAAGTGGAAGCGCGACAACTTTTGGCTCTAGGGCGCGGTCGCACCCGCTTGGTGGTTGGCATTTTTGCCAAGAATACGACCACCTTAATACTAAAGGATGGAAGCAGTTTATTGATGCCCTTTCCCGTTTGCTATAAAAGCATTATGACCGTTATAATCAAGTCATCTGATATTAGAGGTATTATTGTATGCTAACTTGGTCCTTAGTTGTTTGTACCCTGAACCGTCGAGAAATTTTGCTTAAATGTTTGGAAGCAACACTCAAACAATCTCGCCAACCTCAACAAATGATTGTCGTTGATGCTAGTGATGATTGGCAGGAGTCCAAAAAGTCGATCGCAAATTTATTAGGCGCGACTTTACTAGAACCAGAATTTATTTATATGGGTTCCGAAATAAAATCATTAACTTACCAAAGGAATGTGGGATTAAAATTTTGCCGGAGTGATGTTGTATTTTTCATTGATGATGACGCTTTTATGTATGCTGACTACGCCGAAAAAGTCATGCAGATATATGAGATGGATGAAAATGGGCTAATAGGAGGTATCATGGGAGTTTTAGCTGGTCTCGAACCAGATAAGGATGAAACATCAGATGGAGTAAGTCAAGCAATATCCTCGGATTCGGCGATTAAAAGGTTAAAGAACAGTTTTAGTAATTACCTTAGTAAATTTTGGTATCAAACCGAGCTACTTATTCCTTATAAAGGTAAATATTATTATTATAATATGGAGGCAACATTCGGATGCGACTTAGTTGGTGATATTGCTTTATTACACGGTTGTCGCATGACTTTTCGCACCAATCTAGTCAGAGAAGTAGGGGGATTTAACGAGAGTTTGACTCGTGGGGCAATAGCTGAAGATTCGGATTTAAGTTACCGAATTTCCCAAAAATACGCGCTGGTGGTAGCTTTACAAGCTAAAATTTGTCACTGGCAAACTCAAGTCGAAAGGTTGAATAGATTTAAAAATGTGCAATTAGGGATATTAAATGCTGTCGCCTTATTTTTGTTAAATAATAATTTTCAGAGCGGGATTAGGCTTGCTGTTTATCGGTTTGCCCTAACCAGGTTGCTCCTTGAGCTCTGTCGTGACTCCTTCAAACCGCAACAGGGTTTTGTGCAGACTAGGGGGGCGTTAGCGGCCATGAAAGTAATCCCACAAATTTTATCGATGACACCGGAACAGTTACGTACTTGGTATCCGAGATTTCAAGTATCAGTATATCAGACTAAATCTTTGTAAGATAAACCCTGTAAGTAGTTGGGCTGTGTTCGCTACCAACAAATCAACAATAGAATCCTTTGAGAAAACGGAGAAGAATTTTCTCCGGCGCGCGGACATCAACAACAGATGCAAGAGCATTCTTTGAGTCGCCTGCACTGGTTAAAATTAGAGAGGAAGCGGGAGTTAAAGCTCCTGAATTTATTCTTAGCGGGTGACAAGGCACCTCTAGTCTAAACAGGACAAAGGTTTGAGAGAATGGTAAGGTAAAAAAATAAGGAGCCACACGGGCTCCCCAAAAAACAAAATGTTGCCACCATTATACCAAAAAATTCTGCTCCCTCATCTCAATGAAAGCCAATACTTAACCTTGCAACTGCTGTTGTTATTGCTTCAGGCTCATCGTCAGGTCAAGCTCTCCGTATTAGCCAGTGTCTTTCCTCAACCGATTCAATATCAAAGCCGCAAACGAAACTTACAACGATTTTTAGTGTTACCTCAGTTGTGCGTCAAACTATTGTGGTTTCCCCTGATTAAATATTGGATTCGACAAGAACAAACCGGAAAGCGTTTAAACCGAGAACAACGTCGCTGTGTACGAAAACTCAAGCATCAAAAGTATGGCTATTGGATTGTTGCAATCGACCGGACACAGTGGAAAGGACACAATATATTCATGGTTAGTCTGGTCTGGGGAACTCATGCTCTTCCGATATATTGGGAACTCTTAAAGAAGTCAGGTAACAGTGACCTCAAAACTCAAAAACGACTGTTAGGTATAGTCCTTCCTCTGTTTAAGAACTATCCCGTCTTAGTCTTAGGCGATCGAGAGTTTCATAGCCCCAAACTCGCATCATGGCTTGATGCCAGGGGTGTATCTTTTGCACTACGTCAAAAAAAAGACTTCCAATTTCAAGAGAATTTATGTGAAGACTATCAAGTGCTCAAAAAGCTTGGCTTAAAACCTGGGATGTCCAAATTTTATCAGAATATTTTGGGAAATAAAGGAGACGGTTTAGGGCCATTTAATCTGGCTGTGTATTGGCAAAGAAAATATCGTAAGCCCGGACCAAAAGAACCTTGGTATATTCTGACAAATCTCCCCGATTTGAAGCTGACTTTAGATGTTTATTGTTGTCGGTGGGGCATTGAACAGATGTTCAAAGATTACAAAACTGCTGGTTATAATGCGAGAAGATACCAAGGTCAATGAAACTCGCTTTTTATCCTTGGTCTTATTGATTGCGCTTGCTTATAGTTTGGCGACGGTTCACGGACAATGGCTCAAGAAGTTAGGTGTAGAAATTTATGCAGGACGGATCAAGGAGCATCAAGACAAAACCCCACTTCATAAGTGAATTTAGTCTGAGCCTCTATGGACAACGGTGGATCTATGGGATGGAATTATGGAACGATTGGGTAACAAGTCTAATTGCGCTCAAACCCCATAAACGTCTCTATTTTCAGCGCGGCTTCTTGGCTCTATCCTTTATGCAGCAAGCATTATAGGTACGTTGTCACCCGCTAAGCTTCACTTGCCTCTCGTCCCAGCAGAGGGGGACTGAAGAAAATCAAGAATTCAAAACTGTTTCGGTGGGTTTTGTCTTTATAAACGTAATTTTTACCGCCGACTCTTCAACCCTTGCCTTGTGGGTTTTGTATGTATAGAAGCGGTTTCAAGCGCCCGGTATGCTGTCGAAATCCTCCGCCTTTACAACTGCCGTTTCAACAACTCCCGCACAAACTCAAACGCCCTTGGACGCAACTCCACTGGCAGCAACGACAATCCTAAACCCGCCCACATTTTCGCCGCAGAAACAGACTTTCCTGCCCGCACCATCAGGCGCCCTTTTTGAGTTTCACCCACCTCAATCAGTCGCAAACCTAGCGCTAATTGAGTTTCGGCAATCCTTTTGAGCCTGACTGTTTCCAACTTCTCCGACTCAAACTCGTAGCCGATCAAATAGCGCAATTTATCACTTAAATACGGAATTGCCCGATCGACTCCTTGCTGTCCTGCATGAACTCGATACTCCATCAACTGCTCCGGCAAGTAATAGCATTTTTTGCCCGCAATCGCAAGTCTCACAAACAAATCGTTATCTTCGCAATTTTGCCAATTCGGCCGCAGAAATCTGACTTCTTCCAGCGCGCGGCGTCGAAACAAAGTTGCCCCTATTTGCAAACTTTGTCTTAGAAAAACAGCAGATAGCAAGTCTTCAATAATTCCCGCCGACAACTCGGTACGCCCCCACCGCTGCGAATTGAGTTTCGTCTGGTTTTCGTCAATATAATTGTTAATGTCGATCACCCAGTGATCTGTACTGACAAAATCGATACTGGGGTCTTTATCTAAAATAGCAGATGTCCGCTCTAGAAATTGCGCGCTCAGGCGATCGTCATCGTCAAACTTGATAAAATATTCGCCCCTTGCTGCCGCAAAGCCCGATCGCATATTATTACTCTTGCCGATATTCTGGGGGTGGCGAATGTAGCGAATCCCGCGATCGACAAATTCCGACATTAACAGAGGAGTGCTGTCAGTAGAACCGTCATCACAGATAATTAATTCAAAATCTGTATAAGTTTGAGCTAGCACGCTGGCGATCGCACAAGCCAGTAGATGCACTCGATTATAAGTAGGAATGCAAACGCTAATTTTCGGCACTAACTTAGACAATTTGAGATTTGAGATTTGAGATTGAATTCTGAAACCATTGATTTTCTTCCTTCTTCCTTCTTCCTTGATTTTCTTTCTTCTTTCTTCTTCCTGACATCCGTTACATCCGTTAAATAATCCGTTGCCGAACTTCCTTCTTCTGTCACTCCAGAGTTGATTTTAACTCAAACGAGCCGTACATTCGAGAATTAACTTTTGATTCACCAAAGCAAACGGTTGAATTTCCAAAGCGCGACGAAAAGCTTGAATAGCATTTAGGTATTCTCCCAAGGCAGCGTAGCACAAACCCAGACCGTGCAGCGCCCCAAAATGAACCGGGTTCAGTTTAAGGACGGTTTGGCAGTCCTGGATCGACTTTTTATAATTTCCTTGGGTATAGTGAAGTACGGCGCGTCGGTTCCAAGCTTCCGCAAAATCCGGCGCTTCTGCAATCAGTTTCGTCAGCAAATCCAAAGCGTGGTGAACATCGCCTGCATCCAGCGAAACTTGCGATCGCCTGAGAATTTGCATCCCATACTCACCCTTCTGGTTAAACCAAGTGCGCCAGAGTTCTGTAGTTGCCCGATCGCGCACGATTTCGTCGGATTTTTTCAAGTCTTCGAGTAGCGCCTTAACAGATAATTCGTCCATAGGTGCGAAGATTGTTAAAAAGATTTAATCAATTAATTTTATCGCGCAAGCGGCAACTTTATTTATTCCACATCCCATGAAGATTTTGATGCTTTCCTCGACTTTTCCCTACCCGCCAACCCGTGGAGGAACTCAGGTAAGGACGTTTAATTTATTACAATACTTGAGCCAGCGATATGAGGTAATTCTCGGCACTGTACGATCGCCCGATGTCACCGATGCACAAATCGACACATTGCGCCAGCAAGTCACAGAATTAGCAGTTTTTCCCAACCCGCAACTACCCCCCCAACCCCCCCTTGCCAAGGGGGGGCTAAGACTCGATCCAGAACCCAATGGCGATTTTTGGCCGGAGCCCCTTAACCAGGGGGGGTTCTCTGAAATAATAGGAAAATTCCACAGATTCGGTCGATTTTTGTTGTCCGGGACGCCTCCGAACGTACTGTCAAGCTACTCCCAAGCAATGCAGAATTGGGCAGACGAATTGGTAACAGCAGGCAAATGCGATGCTGTCACCTGCGAGCACAGCGTTAACGAGATTTACGTGCGTCCAGAATGGCGGCAAAAACTGCTGACAGTGGCAAACATTCACAGTTCGGTTTGGGGAACTTGCAGGGAAATGTTAGCAACCGGCACCTCGGAAAAACCCCTGCGCGATCGACTAAATTTACCGCTACTCGCCCGCTACGAAAAACGCTACTGTTCCAAATTCTCCCGCATTGTTGCGACAACATCCACAGACAGAGAGCAACTCCTAGAATTGCTGTCGCCTCCGGTTTGGGTGCGAGGAAAACAAGATTTTTTTGTACCTTCCATAGATGTAATTCCTAACGGCGTGGATTTAACTCAATTTCCGTATCGGTCGATCGATCCGGGAGGACACACCTTAATTTTTGCAGGCGCAATGAACAATTTGCCCAATATTGACGCGGCGCGGTTTCTCAGTTTGCAAATACTGCCGCCTTTGCAGCAGCGCTATCCCGATGCTACCCTCACCTTAGTAGGGGCTTCGCCAGTCCCGGAAGTGCTCGCCTTGGGGAAACTTCCCGGAATTCAAGTAGTAGGCCGGGTGCAAAGGGTGGCAGAATATTTGCATCAAGCTGCTGTTTGTGTGGTGCCGATGCGGATTGGTTTTGGGATTAAAAATAAAACTTTGGAGGCGATGGCTGCGGGAACTCCCGTGGTTGCTAGCGATCGAGGTTTGGAGGGTTTAGCCGTCGATGGCGGCCCACAACTGATAAGGGCCTTGCGGGCGAACAAAGTTCAGGAGTATGTTGAGGCGATCACGAGTTTGTTTGAAAATCAGCAGCTAAGACAGGAGCTCTCTGTCAACGCTCGATCGCTCGTTGAAAGCCAATACACTTGGGATATCATAGGTCGGCAGTACGATCGGCTATTGCAATTTTAAACTCTAAATTCTAAAATCTAAATTCTAAAATGGCATGATGGAACACAAAATTAACCCCTCAAAAAATCGAGCCAAACCCCCAGAAAATCCCAAAGTTGCTCCTCCTCCGACAAGACGCCGGCGCCAAACCCGACGCCCCAAAAATCTTCAAGAGTCCCAGCGTCCAATACCTACTCCCCGAACTCGCGCCAGATATCCCTGGAAAAGACTGATAGCTAATTTGACAGCCCTCAGCATCTTGGGTGGCTGTGCAGCTTTAATGGGAGGCGGCGCTTGGCTGAGTTATCAGCTAATTGTCGATCCCAATGGCAACAAGTTGATCTCTCAGTTTGTGCCGGAATGGTCGCGCCTGCCTACAGGTAGCAGAGATTCGATCCAAACTCTCGATCAAATCAAAGCCAACATCCGCAAATTGGGATTCGTAACCGGAGAACCCCTGCCTCTTCCCGTCGCTCAATCCGGCGATAATTCTATTTCCGATTTGCTATTGCCGGTGATGGTAGAAAGAACTGTTAAGGCTTCTACTGTTTGCAAAAATCCTTGCCGTCAAATTGTCGAACTTCGGGTGTACAAGCGCGTGCAGCTTCCGGATCGCAGTTCGGATAAAGAGCAATATTTTCAGTTAGCAAGTTCTGTGAACGTAGAAGGCCCTGCGGAATCTTTTGTCATTGCTTCTTTAGCTGACTCTACATCTGACAATCAAGCCTCGAATCAGTCGTTACCCCTAACAGAACTGCGCCGCTTTGACGGAAAGCCCCCCGCCTCGGGCATTTGGTTTAATGTCAGCGGTAAACTAATGCGGGGCGACAAGAAAATTCCCTACGGACAAGTCATTCGCTACAACCCCAGCCAAAATCATTTAATCTCGCTTTTGGATTGGGTTAGTGCGGCCGGACAACCGCCGAATTGGCAGCAAATTGTTAAGGGGGAAAACCCGCAGTTGGCGATCGACCAAACAGTTGGTTTAGAGCCGCAATTTACCCTTTATCAAATTGGCCCGCGCAAATTTTTGCCGAACCCCGTTCAGTTAACGGCAATTTCTTTAGAAGAAATTGCTTTAAATGACGAGACTTACAAAAATGGGCTGCGACTGGCGAAAAGCGGGCTGTGGTCTCCAGCATTAAATGTCATGCGTTTGGCGAAGGGGAAAGCGGGCAAAAATTGGCCTGCTGTCGCGCAAGCTCAGCTAGAAACGATCGAATTTCACGCTAAAATTACTCGGGCTCAGGCGATCGCATCTTGGGCCAGTCCCGGTCAACAAGTTCTCGCAGAATTGATCGACGGCCGCTGGAGCGAAGCTTTGCAAGTATTTGAAGCCGATCCGAGCAACAGTAAGGAAATTGCCACCACCCTCAAAAATGACGGCGGGCGGATCTGGAACCGCATAGACGCCGCCTTGAGAGTGAATGCCGCTGACGCCGATGTCAAGGCTTGGGGCGCCCTGATTGTAGCGTCTCAAGACGGAACTCGCGAGGCGATGAATTGGCTCGACCAGCAATCAGATACTGACAGCGAAACAAGAAATCGAATTCGGAATTTGGTCAACAAACTTCAGGAAGCAGTTTCTCAGGCTGAAAGTTTAGAAGCCCACAAGAGTCAAATTATGGGTTCTGCTACTTTAATTAACAGTGTCAATCCCGCTGAGTGGCTGGAGCCAGAACCGAACAATGAGTTAAAATTGGCCGGAGAACAAGTTTGGTATCAGGTGCAGGTAGCGAGTTTTTACGATGGTAGCCGCTGGGTTAATTCGCCCTTTTCTGATGTAGAAGTGCGCTCTTTTCCTGCTACCCAAGTCAAGTGGCTCTGGGGGCGGCTGGGATTACAGGCTGACCCCAAGATTAAGATTGAGGTAGCGATGGCAAACGGTCAACAAAGAGTTGCTGTGGGAACGGTGAAAGCAGTGCAGATTCAAGACGGAAGTCTGCGCTTGCTGGCGGCGGTTGACAAGCGATCGTAATCTGGCAGAAAGCCTTCGGCAGAGAGAACAGTCCCGGAGGAACTCTTGACACTAAGAAACCGGGTTTTTTACCATTTCTGCCGATTGCAACAGAAGTATTTTCGTAAAAAAACCCGGCTTCCTTCCACCTGTACGTCCAAAACTAGGAAAAAGGAAAATTCTTTCTTTTGCGCCTCCCGTAACTCCGAAAGCAGCGCAATCTCAAAACTCTTCCCCCTACTCCTCTCGAACTCGGACAACAATGCAGACAAAAATTTTGTTAATTTAATTAATTAACACCACCTGTGCACAAAAACCCAGAGATGTCAAATCGCGCCCTTTTTAGAGAGTGCTGCAATCATCTGCCGTTTCACGGCTTTAGCCCAAAGCTCAAACTCCAAACTGTTGATATTCTGAATTTTCACTTCCTCAACAGGCTGAGTTGGGGCTTCTTTCTGTGCTGTAGTCTCCATTCTTTTTTCCTCGTCCAAAAATTGTTAGTAGTCGATCAAAAACGGTTAGCATCATACATCTATTTTATGAACTAATTCTTGCGATTAATTACACTAAAGGCAGAGAATTACACCATAAAATGCAGTAAATACATTGAGATAATGCAATTTACGAATTTAATGTAAAAAAATCCTACAACCCGTGCTGTATATAGGCTTTTCCTGACATTAAAATCTTACAATTTACATTGTCTGGCACTCTCAAACCAATAGTTATGTTAGTAAACTTATTTTTCAATGAATGTATTGACATATACAGCAGAAAATAATTTTATTGAATTCACATAGTGCCGTAAAGTCGATCGCCCGCATCTCCCAATCCGGGTACAATATAGCCGTGCTCGTCCAAACACTCGTCAACTGCCGCCGTATAAATCTGCACGTCAGGGTGTTGTTCGTGAAAGTGCTTAAGTCCCTCCGGTGCCGCCAGCAAGCACAAAAATTTAATAGACTTCGGATTAACTTCTTTCAGCCTGTCCACTGCCGCGACTGCTGAATTACCAGTAGCCAGCATGGGATCGACAATTAAAACATCTCGCTGTTCGATATCCTGGGGAACTTTGAAATAATATTCGATCACCATCCGAGTTGTCGGATCGCGGTACAAACCAATATGTCCTACCCTCGCAGACGGAATCAGTTCTAAAATACTATCTAACAGTCCCTGACCGGCGCGCATAATCGAAATAATAACAATTTTCTTTTCTGCAGCCAGCACCGGTGCATTCATTTTTGCGATCGGCGTTTCTATTAGTTCGTATTTTAGCGGCAAATCTCGCGTCACTTCATAGGCTAGCAGCATTCCAATCTCTTTCAGCAGTTGGCGAAATTTCGCCGTGCTCGTTTGAGTTTGCCGCATGAGAGTTAACTTGTGCTGTATCAAAGGATGGTCAATGACAGTAACTTTAGCACTCATTTTTTTGAATAATTAATTTGCTTTATTCTAACTTATCAGCCCTAGAGGCATTCTTGACGCAAAAAAAACGGTTTCTGCCGCCCCTGCGTCCTGGACTACTTCTATCAAACCCCTATTGAAAACACAAATACCGCCCGAATAAAATTCGCTCCGACAATTGCCTTTCATCCGCCCAGCGCAACACTAAGTATGCGAGATTTGAAAATAGACAAATATGTCATTCTCTCATTTCCTCTCCTTTCCGCACTCTTCCTAAGAAGGTCGCTCCGGGCCCAAAAGCCTCCCCACTGGTTTCGCTGTCTCGCGTTCCATCCCAGCTCAATAACACAGATCCGGAGTTTCGCACCGAAATCTTCCGGAACTTTTACCAACAGATATGAATCTTAAGAAGTATCAACATAAAACCTATCTTTTCGATTAATTCACTAATCGAAAAAACCTGAATAGGAACTGCCCATGAGGTTATAAGCTTGGCTTGACTTGCTTTTCATCTTTCAACATGAAGGCGGCAATATCCAACTTTAAAACGCATTACCGAAATTCAGTTCCATTTTTTTAGGGTGCTCCTAACACACAACTAAACTTATTAAGGAGAACATCCATGAAGTTTGTAAAACTATTGCTAGCTAGCGCATTAATGACTGCTTCTATCAGCCCGGCCTTGGCTAATACTACCGTTCAAATTTTAGGTGCAAGCTATGGCGGTAGTGGTTGCCCCGATCGCTCCGCCAGCGTCAGCGTCAGCCCCGACGGTCAAGAACTCACCATCCTATTTGACAAGTTTGCAGCCCAGGGAAATGTCTCAACAGAAAGCCGGAAAAGCTGCAATCTGAGCATTCCCATCAAAGTACCCCAAGGCTACCAAATTTCTATCTACGATGCTGATTACCGCGGCTACGTGGCTCCCAAAACCACAGGCAACCTGCGAGCAGAATACTTTTTCGCTGGAGCCCGCGGCCCAGTTTTTAATCGGAATCTCAGTGGCGAAACTAACTACAATGTTCGAGATAGCTTAGCCACTGTAGCTAATGTTTGGTCTCGCTGCGGCGACAGTGTAAATATGAGAGTAAATGCTGCAATGACAGCCCGCGGTGCCGGCATGGCCACCGTTGACTCCTTCGATTTGGCTCATCGCGGTTTAGTTTATCACGTCAAATATCGCACTTGCCGCTAAGCAGCTTGTTGGGAGTGTAGTGTGAGGTATAGTTTTCAGGTTTGAATTTTGAATTTTAAGTTGGAAGAGGGGATAATTTTCCCTCTTCCTTCTTGCTTCTAAAACACAGTACCGTCACTTTCAATCTGAATTGGTGGCACTCCACCAGCCCTCAATTCGCCCGCAATTTTCCGCCCCGCCGCCCAAGTTCCTCCTTGCAAAATCTTCACCAGCGGCAATTCTGTCGCACTCAAATGCAGCTTTTCTCGAATAGCTGCGGCAATTTTATCTAAAAGATTCACAGTCAGCGATCGCCATTCTACTATAACTTCCGAACCAGGCAAGTAACTCTGCTCAAAAATAGCCGAATCTTTTGCCCGCAGCAGCCCGATATCCAAACACAAACCGCCGTTTCGGTACTCCGGCAATCCCGTTAACTCATCTAATCCGGCGATTTCTAAACCAAGTTCTTGCAGCGGTTCCAACAGCGAATAAGTCAACCACTGCGAGAGTTTGTGAAATGGCACGAATTCAGCTCCCAGATTTTCTCCTGTTAAGGCTCGATGCCGCCAAACATCACCTAAATTAACGCCACCAATTGCATATCTTCCCGGCCAAATTTCTCCAAAACCTGTCAAAACAGCGCTCAACACGACCGCAGCATTCACAGTTTTGACTCCAGAAACCCGACTGTCGAGCAAGTAATTTGCCAAATTGCCGGGACGCGGGTTTTCGCTACCAAATAATAATGGATGCTGGCAAATCGTATTTCCCAAACGCTGCAATAATTCTAATCTGCCTGTTAAACCAACTAGCGGATTGTCTCCACTTACCTGAAATCCTGCAGCTAAGGTTTCTAGTTTTAATTGAGAAAGTCCGCGAGAATCAGCTTGCCAAAGAAAATCAGGATTGCTGGAAAAAACACCTTGACAAAACATCCGCAAGCTGGCTATTGCTAACCCTTCAGAACGGCGGTAAACCTGCCTGGTTGCTGGTTCATAATACTGCCAATGTGCACCAGCACCGGCATCGAGCAAAACGCTGACAATTGCTAAATCAAATTTGATCTTAGCTTGCTCTATGAGTGAAAATTCGGCTATTGCTGCATCCAATTCGGCGAGTCGCCACAGGTTGCCCGCTTCAAAATGTCGCCAGCGACTGTGAAAGGGAATGTTAAAATCGGGATACTGTTGGCGCGTTGTGTCAATTACATAATTTGCTGCTTTGTCGAGTTGGGATAAATCGACGCGGAAGTAGCGAAGTTTGTCTAGGCGGGCTAAATCAAAAAGCCGATCGCACTTTTGGCGAATAGCAGCCGGCGTTCTCAGATATTCTACAGTCTCAAGTTCAATATTGTGCAACTTCATACAACCAAACAGCGGTAAACATCGTTTTCTTGAAAAAAGTCAAACTGACTGTAATCTAAAAGATTGTCTAAAATCGCATTTTTATCTAGTTTGATCAGCTTATATTCCCACTTCGAGCCGCTGACTTCGCGTTTTATTTGATCGGAAACTATTACCGAGTTTTTTTCTGTCCTCGGAGACACTATTTTACTTAAATCTTGCAGCCTGTCCGCTATGTGAATATCTTTTCCGTAAGTACAAGACCTAAATATATATAAATTTCCCTTAGCAACTCCCACCGACAAGCCACAAGGTATTTGATTGGCGTCAATAAAAAGTTTCCAATTCTCGCACAGACTTTCCATTGCGGCTAAGGCTGAGTGAGCTTCCGGGAAAGTCAACAAATGCGAATCACCAACAATACTCCGAATTGTGCCACCGTATTCTTCGCAAATTGTTTTTTCAAAAGTATCAAAATTTGTGAGTAAATATTCAACGTCTTTGATAGAATTAGATTCTTGATAAGCTATAAAACCTCTCAGATCTGCTTTAATTATTGCTTGATTGTTGATAATTCGCGTTTTGTAACTTTGGTCAACTTTGTATACTTTTTCAGGTTCGCTCATCCCTTTCAAAGAAAACTCGTTGACAAAAGACGTTTGCACTTCTGCTTTGTTGAGGGCCAGCCATGCTGCTTGGGACAAATATATTTCATCCGGGGGAGTTACTGATTCTATGCGCGCTGTTAAATTCACCGTATCGCCAAAGATATCTTTATCTTGATGCAAGACATCTCCTAATGTAATCGACACGCGAATAGCCAATCGTTCGTCGTTCGCCTTGCTAGATTGTTGCGCTCTCAATTCTTGCTGCATTTCTATGGCTGCTACTGCCGCTGCTGTGACGCTGGGAAAAATTATCCAAAATGAATCACCTTCCCCTTTAATCACGCTGCCTTCATTTCTGGTGCTAATATCTGAAACAAAAGTTTTATGCTCGTTTAACAAACTACTTAAGTCCGACTGAGATAATTTTTTGACTCTGGCGGTATATCCACAAATATCTGTTTTTACGATCACACTAGAACGCAAATTAGCCATAACCTACCCTGACTGATCAAAAACCAGCAATAAATTTTATTTAGCAAAGACGCGATTGTTCGCGTCCCATCGGTCGCGTCTTTGCCCTCTTAATCTCCTAAATCGCGTCCGATCGCTTCTGCAAGAATTGTAGCATCTGGTACAGGGTCAGGCGTGTAGTAGCCGGCGGCTTTTTTGGCGACAATTTCGACTTGTGCGTCTGCGGGAATCCAATCTTCAGGAATGGGGATGCGATCGACCACCT
Source organism: Microcoleus sp. S13_C5 (assembly GCF_036700845.1). NCBI lineage: Bacteria > Bacillati > Cyanobacteriota > Cyanophyceae > Oscillatoriales > Microcoleaceae > Microcoleus > Microcoleus sp. S13_C5. The sequence continues at coordinate 6,313 of NZ_JAUBPR010000117.1, read as the reverse complement.
GAATGCCAGAATTGATAATCGCATTGTATTTCATATCGCTCATAGAAACTAAACTGTCAATGCGAGAGATCCCCAACCAGTGCAGCACGTCTGGCATTAGTTCTTGAAACCGCATATCTTGAACTCCCGCAACGCATTCAGTGCGCGTAAAATAGGCATCAGCTCGATCGCCGCCTTCCTGTCGTTTTCTGGCATTGTACACCAAAAACTTAGTCACTTCCCCCAAAGCTCTCCCTTCCTTGCGGAAGTAAACTATTACCCCAGAACCGCCTGATTGTGCCGTTTGGATGCAAATTTCCATCCCGTGTACCAAATAAGGGCGACAAGTGCAGATATCGGAACTGAAGACATCAGAACCGTTGCATTCATCGTGTACCCGTACCGCCAACTGCTTATCCGGGTCAGAAATATTCGCGACATCGCCAATAATATAAACCGTAGTTCCGCCAATTGGTGGCAAGAAAACGTGCAAGTCCGGCCGCGTCACTAAATCCGAGAACATTCCCCCTGTTTGCTCGAACAGGACACGGCGGAGAACGCTTTCTTGAGCTCCAATCCGCCGAGCAATTCCCGGCAAATACCACACCGGATCGATCGCAATTTTAGTTACTGCTAAATTGCCACCCGCTTTGACTATTTTGCCATCAATTTGCACTCGCCCCTTAGCGATGGCATCTTGCAATTCCGGCATATTAATGTGAGCTTTAGTAACAGCAATTGTCGGTCGAATATCATATCCCTGCTGGATAAATGAAGTATAAACTTCGCTGACCAAACCCCCAAAGGGATCGAGAGAAACAATCAAATTGCGATCGCCCCAACTCGGGTGCGGCCCGATGTGTGCGGCCGGAGAGGTGTTGGTAAAATCGGGGCGGTGATCTGCTTGGAGTGCGCCGGAAGCAACTGCTAGCGCGCGATAAACAGAGTAGGAACCCGAATGAGTACCTATCGCATTCCGGTGAGACGATTTGGTGAGGCTGCCAATCACAGGCCCTCGTTTCAGCGGATCGATTTCTCCCCAGTAAATGGGATGAGGTTTTGTGCCAGATCTGTCGGGATGGGATGTTAAAACTATATGCTTGGGTTTTGACACAGTTGTTTTTTTGCTCTTGCTATAGATGGTGGCGTTGGTTGTCAGCCGAATCGTAATCTGAAACAGTGATTCATCATACCAACAGTAAACACCTCCCTGCTTGAAACAATCGCGCTACACACACAAAACCCTATGTCGGCTTCGGTTTCAGCATAACAGAAGGTTTTCCTCGGATTTGATAGAAGTTCCGAGTTCACTCTTTACCAGTATAGCCAACACCAAAGACAGCACAACTGCCAAATGCCAATTGTGAAGTTTTAACAAATGCGAAAAAAAAGATTTGAGATGCTCAGACGCTGACGTGCAGTCAATCTCAAATCTCACACCTCAAATTTCAAATCTCAAATCTCAAATCAAATATTTTTGCTCAAAACGCCTTAATTCCGACTTTGAGGGTGACAGAATTCCATTAAAATTGCCTCGCCTTCGTTGCGCGAGTCCCATTCCTGCGCCACCCGCTTGAGATAGTTTTCCGACACCAAGCGGCTGGAGATTTTGTGCGGTATAAACCAGCGATGGCGCCACCGCATACAAAGCGAAACACCCACAGCTTCGGGGAAAGAATAAGTGGACTGTCGCCGCATTTCCAAACCAGCAACTTCTCCTGCTTTACTCAGAGTTTTGGGAGTGAATTGTATGATGTTACGGGGGAAATAAGTGCTGTGCCACCGCCAGCCAAGCAGGCGCGCCGATTCGCAGTCAGCGTTAGGTACAGCCACCCAAATATAACCATTTGGTGCCAGCAACTGTCTCATGCAGTTGAGTGTTTGCGTGGGCGAAGGTGTTGCCATCAAAACATGAGAACAGGTTATGACATCAAACTTTTCATCTGTACCATGTTGTGCGATATATTCTTCCAAAGTGCCGGTAAAAACATCGAGTCCGCTATCGCGTGCTGCCGCCGTAGCCGATACCCCAGGATCGACGCCTTTAACTTCAACTCCCAGCTTTTTTAAGACTTGAAGAAAAGAACCGCCACCGCATCCCACGTCCAACAACCGCTTGCCTACAGGGATAGGAATGTGCCGGTACTCGCCCCGCCGCTTTGCTTCTTCAACTACTCGTTCTTCATCCTCAACGTGAGTGTTATAGCACAGATAATCTGGGGGATAATATGGAATCAATTCCTCCCATGTAGGTTGGGGATTGAGAAATCCTAGCCCGCAATCGTCACAGCCAAAAAGCGACCATTTCAGCGGTTCTTTAGGAGCATCGGAAGTGCCAGCTTTGTTACGGAAACGGATATTTTTTGAATTGCAAACAGGGCAATTTGTCAGTTGTTGCATGGCTATTTCATAATTTGTACAGTAGTTTCTAACAGTTTCTAATAGCAGTGGAGCCACCACAATCTATTACCATTAGTTGGGCTGGTAGAGTGCAGGCCTGGAAGCCGATCGAAAACTCGGTTTATTTGTAAATTAGTAGTTGTAGATGCTCGGTTTGTAGATGTTCGATTTGTTGGCGCTCGATCCCCGCTCGATCGACGCTGTACAATTTTATGTCTAAAGGCTTAGACTGAGAAGGTAGCATTTGTTACCCAAAAATACAGCCGACGCTCAACAGACAATCATTGTCGGTAGCGTTTTTGCGGTTGCGCTAAATTCTTAGGAAAATACTAACTCACAAAATTAATGTTGCCAAGTACATCTAATTATTTGCTCAAAAATAGTCGCGTACCCGCGTCTCTTCTAGAGATGAAATCGATCGCGCCGTCAGCTTCTACTGTCGAAATAACGGGGAATAAGAACGATTTTTGTTTGGTGGATATCCAAATTGCAGCGGGTACGATCGCTCAAATTATTCCATCAGGTACAGAACATTTATTCCCAATTGCAGATACCCAAATTGTTGATTTGTGCAACGGCTTAGTTTTGCCTTGTTTTGTGGATATGCACACCCATTTAGACAAAGGCCACATTTGGGAACGATCGCCCAATCCCGATGGAACTTTTGCCAGCGCGATCGAAGCGGTATGCGCTGATGCCCAAAAAAACTGGAATGCAGAGGATGTTTACCGACGGATGGAGTTTGGCCTCAAGTGCAGCTACGCCCACGGAACCAAGGCTATCCGCACTCACATTGACAGCGCGGGCGAACAGGGAACCGTTAGTTTGGGAGTATTTGAAGCGCTGCAAGCCGAATGGGGCGATCGGCTTATATTGCAAGCAGTTTCCCTGGTTTCCCTCGACTATTTTCTGACACCCGCCGGCGAAAAATTAGCCGATCGCATGGCCCAAACCGGCGGCATTCTCGGTGGCGTCGCCTATATCAACCCCGACTTAGACAAACAACTCGAGCGAGTTTTTGCCTTAGCCAAAGAACGAAATTTAAACCTCGACTTCCACACCGACGAAAACGACGATCCAGATTCAGTAACATTGCGGGAAGTCGCAAAAACCGCCATCCGCCATGAATTTGGGGGTCAAATTATCTGCGGACACTGCTGTAGTTTAGCCGTACAACCCTCAGATTTAGTAACAGAAACTCTGGAATTAGTCAAGGAAGCAAACATCGGCGTTGTCAGCTTGCCGATGTGCAACCTTTACCTGCAAGACCGAGAATCTCAGCATACACCGCGCTGGCGGGGAGTGACACTGCTGCACGAACTCAAAGCAGCCGGAATTCCCGTTGCAGTTGCTAGCGACAATTGTCGCGATCCGTTTTACGGATTTGGCGACCATGATGTTTTGGAAGTTTTTAATATGGCAGTCCGCATCGCTCATTTAGATAGGCCTTATGGACACTGGCCCGAGGCAGTTACAAAGACTCCAGCCGATTTAATGGGATTGCCGAATTTAGGACGAATTGCAGTGGGTTTACCTGCTGATTTGATTTTGTTTAAGGCGCGGAATTTCAGCGAATTGTTATCTAGAGCGCAGGGCGATCGCACAGTTTTGCGGCAGGGGATTAAAATTGATACAACTTTGCCCGATTACCGCGAACTCGATGATTTATTAGCCATTTAAATGTCAAGGGTAAGGTGCGCCTTGCACATCCTACATTGCCAACAGGCTTCTCTTTATACTCGTTACTAGGCAGAGCCTAGTAACGTAGATCCGGAGGAGCTGCCTCCAATTTTCCTGATCGTAATGCGAGGCACAGCCTCTAGATATCGGTTCCCAGGCAGAGCCTAGGAACCAGTTAAACACGCACTCTAGATTATCAACCAACGTCCCTTCTCTTTTCTTCCTTCGCGTACTTCGCGTCTTTGCGGTTCGTTCAAAAAAATATCTTGGAACAAGCACTTAGCATTGCTATCTTGTCAATTTGCAACTAATTTGATATAAATATAAAAACGAATTTGATTGAGGATCTTTTAAGTGAAAGCAGTTATTTTATTGTCGGGAGGGCTGGATTCCTCAACAGTTTTGTATCAAGCCAAAGCCGACGGCTGCGAGTGTTACGCTATTTCCTTTGACTACAAGCAAAGACATCGGCGAGAGTTGGAATCAGCAAGGGCGATCGCGCTTTCGGCCGGTGTTAAGGCGCATCAGGTGGTAAACTTTGACCTAACGCTTTGGGGCGGTTCGGCTTTGACGGATAATCAGATCGAATTGCCGATCGATCGCAATCTTGCAGAAATGTCTCAAAACATCCCCATTACCTACGTTCCTGCTCGAAATACGATCTTTCTCAGTTTTGCCCTCGCCTACGCAGAAACTCTAGAAGCCGATCGCATTTACATCGGTGTCAACGCTTTAGATTATTCCGGCTATCCCGACTGCCGCCTCGATTACATCCAAGCCATGCAAGAAGTATTTCGGTTAGGAACCAAGCAGGGCAGAGAAGGAAATGCTATTAATATTGTAACACCTTTGATCGAACTTAAAAAAACCGAAATTATTCAATTAGGCAACAAATTAGGAGTGCCTTGGGAGCAAACTTGGTCTTGCTACGCAGGCGGCGAAACTGCCTGCGGCGTTTGCGATTCTTGTCGGCTGCGGCTGGCGGCTTTTGAGGAATTGGGGTTGAAAGATCCGGTGCCTTACGCTTAAACATTACTTACGCACGGGCGGTCTAAAATCGGTTTTTTTTGCGATAATACATTACAGATGGCAGAAGCGACAAAAAACCCGGTTTCTTTTTCTTATGAATGCAATCGATCGGCTCACTCCAGAACAAGAAGCTTTGATTCCATTATATCGGGAGAAATGGAGAGCGATCGCACTTTCTACCGAACCCATCGAGCGGCAAAAAGCCACAGAAGCGGTAACAGCAGCCTACGCATTGTTAGGTAAAAAACCACCTCTCATTCTTTTTTCTGATAGTCCTTATGCGTCGTTTCACCCTACTTTTAGCCAAATGGAAAGTTTGTTTTGGAACGACCCGTGGCACGACCATTGGAACGATCCGCGGTGCAAACCGAAGGGGCAACTGGATTCGCAACTGGGCAGACAACTTACCACGCTGCTAGGGAAGCATCACCTGAAAAGTCAATTGGTTAGAACATTGGATCGTCAATTGCTAAATCCAGAGATACAGGAATTAACAATGCAACTGATGCGTCAATTAGAAAGTCAACTAGCATATCAGCATACTACCTATTCTCCATTAAAAAGCTTAGCTTATTTAGGCACTTTGTTTGACTTTTATATTTCGGTTTTAAATTGCCCTTACAATAAAAAAAAATGGTCTATATATCAGTCTTTAGCCAAGTATTGCGGCTGGATAGTTCCGTTTAAAAGGGTTTGCTTTATCTGCGATCGTCCTACAGTTCTTTCCTTCGACAATCAACAACGACTGCACGCTTTAGGTTCTCCCGCTGTTCTGTTTAAAGATGGCTTCAAAATGTATGCAGTTAATGGAGTGAGAGTGCCGGAGTTCTACGGAAAACTGCATCCTTCTCAATGGCGTGCAGATTGGCTGTTATCAGAGAAAAATGCCGAAGTAAAACGAGTTTTAATTCAAGGGATTGGTTACGATAGAATTTGTCAAGAGTTGCTTGCAACTGAATTAGACTCTTGGCAAGAATACACGTTACTCAAAATTGATATAGTCGAGATTTTTGAGAGTGAATGGGGTTATGAAGAGGAAAAGCATATGCACTTATTGAAAATAACTTGTCCCAGCACCAGATACATTCATGCACTGCGAGTTCCCCCTGACATTACATCCGCAAGAGAGGCAATTAGTTGGGTAAATTGCAGGGTAAGCTCATCTAATTTAGTATAAATTGTACTTGACAAAAAGACAAATATAAAAAATGTGGTATTTACGTAT
>NZ_JAUBPR010000260.1:0-2033 GCF_036700845.1 Microcoleus sp. S13_C5 | reverse complement strand
TTATACTGATGATCGGTAAAAAAGTCATGGTGGGGTTCATGAGTATTTATACTCATCGCAAAAGTGACACGCTCCCGGTGTCATGATTATATATCAAGTGGGAAGAGATGATAATTATTCCCTATTATACTGATGCTCGGCAAAAAAGTCATGGTGGGGTTTCCCAGTATTTATACTCATCGCAAAAGTGACACGCTCCCGCGCGAGAGCGTGTATCTGCTGCCTGAAACAAACAGAACTGAGGATGAGCAATCACCCACAACCATTCTTTTAACCCTTTAACTGGCCAAGGCGTTTCATCCACATGGACGTTTGGCTGCACCTGTTGTACCCAGTCACTCAATTGCCAGATACTCGGTTCAATTGCTTTTTCAACTCGCGCATTGGTAGTTACCAAGGTACCAACTCCAATGTCGATTTGCCCGAGTTCCCACAACATTTCTTGCTGTTTTTCATAGGGCAGATGTCCATAATTACCCATCCACCCCAAAAATGCTTGCAGTCTTACACCCAAGTCTTGCCCTGGTATCATTTCTGGCGACCAAGGAGCAGTTTCAATTGAACCACAATGTTGACATTCAAGAGTGTGGCGTTGATACTCCACGATCTCAATGGGACGGAGAACCAATTGCGCCACTTGCTGAAATTCAATTTTGACTGGCTGGTCTAAAAACGCCATCTGACGGCAACAGGCACACATGTGGGGGCGCAAAATTTCAAAACGGTCTACCCGCCCAAATCCTTTACGAGTCTTTCCTGTATGTCCTGGTTGTCCACCTGGTTTTCGTTTTGGACTATCCGATTGGTGTTCAATTTCAGGCTTTTTCTTTTCTGGTTTTTTTAGGAGGTCAGTTGATGGTGGCTTTGATGAACTTTTGCTATCGAGGTCAGAACTAACATGAAGCCTTTCTATTTCTTGTTTCAATTCCTTGATTGTTGTCTGCAACTCTCTGATAACGATCGCCTGCTCAATGATTATTTTCACCAGTTCTTCCTTGGGCAACTGGCAAAGGCTTTCTGGGTCTAGCTGTTGAGGCAGGTTCATCATAATTGCGATTTTCCACCTCAGCCGTCCCCTTTGTCAATACCCTACACCTGAATCCTTACGAGATTATAAAACAGGAGGCTACTATCTCGAAGGAACTAGCTTAAAAGGAAACCGACTGATTAACATAATTCTGCTCGTGGCACTCGCCTACAGTTCGGTAATATTTGAACGCACTGAACTTCGGAAAAAGCAGCTAGTAAAATATGTATGCCGGCGTCAAGAACCTAAAAAAAGATATCGAGTACGGAGTACATTTGGTGTGGGCGCAAGATGGAGAAAAGTGGGTTAATTATCTCGAACAATATTCTTTGGAGGTGGAACAGTTAATAAAGTTAACTCGAAATAAACGCCGCTTTTATCAACAAGCTATGCGGGCTGCAACCCTTATTCGGTCTATCTCCTAGGCCTCTTTGTCACCCCCCAGGTTCTTTCCACTGTGTTCGGTCGATTGCAATGATCCAATAGCCATACTTTTGATGCTTGAGTTTTCGTACACAACGACGTTGTTCTCGGTTTAAGCGCTTTCCCGTTTGCTCGCTCACAATCCAATATTTAATCAGGGGAAACCACAACAGTTTGACGCACAACTGAGGCAACACTAAAAAGCGTTGTAAGTTTCGTTTGCGGCTTTGATATTGAATCGGTTGAGGAAAGACACTGGCTAATACGGAGAGTTTGACCTGACGATGAGCCTGAAGCAATAACAACAGCAGTTGTCAGGTTAAGTACTGGCTTTCATTGAGATGAGTACGCAGGATTTTTTGGTATGATGGGGGCAACATTTTGTTTTTTGGGGAGCCCGTGTGGCTCCTTATTTTTTTGCCTTACCATTCTCTCAAACATTTGTCCTGTTTAAACTAGAAGTGCCTTGTCACCCGCTAAGGCATACTAGCTACTGAAGAGCCAAATATTTTTCCCCAAACAAAAAGCGCCCCTATTTCTAGGAGCGCTTTTTGTAATCTCGGACTAAAACTTAGCCATTGAT
>NZ_JAUBPR010000116.1:0-20280 GCF_036700845.1 Microcoleus sp. S13_C5 | reverse complement strand
ACCTTTTAAGTGGACATATAAGGGTAAAGTCTTGGCTGTCTAATAGTCTGTGTATTTACGCCGAGGTGTACTAGCCACTTTTAAGATTGACGCTTAAGTGCTGAATTGATAACTTAGGTCAAAGGGTGTATTTGAGCCTTCTGTTATGAAATGATGCTGCTGTATGTCTAATATTTATGAGCCTGTGAATCCCCATCAATTATTGAGTGATCGCACCGCAGTTCTTGCTACCATGCACCAAAAAGAACGGGTAATGGCTCCCGTTTTGGAACGAGAATTGGGCGTAAATATCCTAGTACCTGCGGAGCTTGACACTGACAGTTTCGGCACCTTCACCAGAGAAGTTAAACGCTTAGGAACACAAATAGAAGCGGCTCGCCATAAAGCACAAAAAGCCCTAGAAATTGCGGGCGAAACTCTTGCCTTTGCCAGCGAAGGTACTTTCGGCCCTCACCCCATGATGCCGTATCTACCAGCTAACAGAGAAATAGTAATTTTATTAGATCGAGCCAACAATCTAGAACTTATCGGCGAATCTTTGTCCGTAGAAACTAACTACAATCACCAGTTAGTTTCCAGTATACAAGAAGCAGATGATTTTGCTAAAAAAGCTGGATTTCCCGAACATGGACTGGTGGTTATAGTGGGCGATGCTGCACTCGGTAACGGCGAAATTGTCAAGGGCATTAGGACAGAAAAACAACTTTTTGACGCTGTGGCAGCAGGCTTAAAAAAATCGTCAATCGGCCGAGTTCACATCGAAACAGATATGCGGGCGATGTACAATCCAACTCGGATGAAAAACATCGAAAATGCAACTCTCGATTTAGTGAAAAAATTTAAGCAGTTCTGCCCGGAGTGCGGTTGGCCGGGATTCGATATTGCTGAGACGAAAATCGGATTGCCCTGCGGACTTTGCTATTTTCCGACTCAGCTAGTGCGATCGGCAATCTATAAATGCAAAAACTGCGGTTATACTAAAGAAAAAGTATTTCCCGACGGTCGAGAGACTGCCGATCCTTCCCTGTGTCAATACTGCAACCCTTAGAAAAATAATTGCACAAAAATAGTAAAATTTGCAACAATATTATTGAGAGTTCCCTAATTAAATTCACTAATGATAGCAATAGAAACAGAACGCAACTGGAAACCGGTTATTAAAGAATTTGAGGCTGTAGTCGGCAAAAATGGCGTCGTGCAGCGCCGCGAAGAATTGATTGTCTACGAGTGCGACGGACTCGCCAGCTACCGCCAGCGCCCCGCCCTGGTGGTATTGCCTCGAACTACCGAGGAAGTGGCGCAAGTGGTCAAAATATGCGATCGCAACTCAATTCCCTGGGTTGCTAGAGGCGCAGGCACCGGCCTTTCCGGCGGCGCTTTGCCTGTAGAAAACTGCGTGCTGATTGTCACTGCCCTGATGCGAAAAATCCTGAAAGTAGACTTAGAAAATCAGCAAGTAGTCGTGCAACCGGGAGTAATTAATAACTGGGTAACGCAAGCAGTTAGCGGCGCTGGTTTCTACTACGCGCCAGACCCTTCCAGTCAAATTGTTTGTTCGATTGGCGGCAACGTTGCCGAAAATTCTGGCGGGGTTCACTGCCTCAAATACGGAGTCACAACGAATCACGTTTTAGGATTAAAATTGGTCCTTCCCGACGGTTCCATTGTCGATGTCGGTGGCGAAATTTCCGAAATGCCCGGTTACGATTTAACTGGTGTATTTGTCGGTTCCGAAGGCACTTTAGGAATCGCCACAGAAGTTACTTTGCGAATTCTCAAAGCGCCAGAATCGATTTGCGTTCTCCTAGCGGATTTTTCCAGTATAGAAGCAGCGGGCGAATCGGTTTCCGATATTATCAGCGCTGGCATTATTCCCGGCGGCATGGAAATCATGGATAACATCAGCATCAATGCTGTGGAAGATGTGGTGGCAACTGGATGTTATCCCCGCGACGCGGCGGCAATTCTCCTCATAGAGATCGACGGTTTAGAAGTGGAAGTTGCCACAAACAAACAGCGAATTGCCGATATTTGCAAGCATAACGGAGCGCGAAATATCACCACAGCAAGCGACCCGGAAACGCGCCTAAAAATTTGGAAAGGGCGGAAAGCTGCTTTTGCGGCGGCGGGTCATCTCAGCCCGGATTATTACGTGCAAGACGGGGTAATTCCGCGCACGCAAATGGCTTATGTTTTGAAAGAAATTGAGGGTTTGAGCGAGAAATACGGTTATCGGATTGCTAATGTATTTCACGCGGGAGACGGGAATTTGCACCCGCTGATTCTGTACGATAACTCGGTAAAAGGTGCGCTGGAAAAGGTGGAAGAATTGGGGGGGGAAATTCTCAGGCTTTGTGTGAAAGTTGGGGGGAGTCTTTCGGGGGAACACGGTATCGGCGCTGACAAGAAGTGTTTTATGCCGGATATGTTTTCGGAGGTAGATTTGGAGACGATGCAGTGGGTGCGTCAGGTGTTTAATCCGAAAGGTTTGGCGAATCCTGGGAAGATGTTTCCGACGCCGAAGACTTGCGGGGAAGCTGCGAGGGCTAAGGTTGAAACTTTTAAGAAGTTGGAGGGTGCAGAGGTTTTTTAATTAGTTATTTAGGCGGGTAAGGTGAGCAGAAAAGCACCTGATAATTCTCTCTACAATGGGGAGGCAAAGCTTCTAAGTATGCGTTCCCAGCCTGATTCGGGTAACGAGAAAAAACGATTTTTCTCGTTTTTTAGGAGTGCGAACGTCCCGCTCGCTTGTTTGCCTCTATATCAAGTTGGTAAAGCGCGGATTGCCCATTCTGCGCTAAGGTGCGATCGGAATTTTGATAGTAAATTCCGTGCCCTTGCCCAATTCCGAAGTACAATATAATTCCCCTTTGTGTCTTTCTACAATAATTTGATAGCTAATTGACAAACCCATTCCCGTGCCTTTACCAACAGGTTTGGTAGTAAAAAATGTATCGAATATCTGCTGTTTGACTTGCTCAGTTATTCCCGGGCCATTGTCAGCAATTTTAATTTCTACAAGATTGCCGACAACTTCCGTACCAATCCTAATTTGGCTGGGATTTTTTAGCATTTCTTGACAATTTTGCCTACTGTTCGCCTCTTCTAAAGCATCGATCGCATTGCTGAGAATATTCATAAAAACTTGATTGATCGGCCCAGCAAAACACTCAACAGTCGGCAATTCTCCGTATTGTTTGACAATTTGAATTGGCGGCTTTTCTCCGTTGCCTTTCAAACGGTGATTGAGAATTAACAGCGTGCTGTCAATACCTTCGTGGAGGTCAATGGGTTTCATCTGTGAATCGTCGTGCCGCGAAAAGTTCCGCAGCGACTGCACAATCTGGCAAATCCGCTCGACACCAACGCTCATTGAAGACAGTATTTTAGGTAAATCTTCCGCTAAAAAATCGAGCTCATTTTCTTCTCTTTCCTGTTGAATTTCCGCGACTGGATTAGGATAATGCTTTTGGTAAAGTTCGAGGTGGTCAAACAAGTCTTGAGTATAATTTGTGAGATGAGCGAGATTGCCATAAATGAAGCTGACTGGGTTGTTAATTTCGTGAGCGACGCCGGCAAGTAGCAATCCCAAACTAGACATTTTTTCGCTTTGAACTAATTGGGAATTAGTGGCTTTGAGTTGCTCAAGTGTGACTGCTAATTGAGCGGCTTGTTCTCTGCTTTGTGCTTCGGAATTATGCAAGGCTTCTTCGGCTTGTTTGCGCTCAGTGATGTCTCTCTGTACGCCAATAAAATGAGTTAATTTACCCATTCGATCGCGCACAGGAGATATTGAGAAACAATTCCAGAAAGCGGTTCCGTCTTTGCGGTAATTCTTTAATATTACCTTGCATTCGCTTTCTGTTTGCAAGGCTTGGCGAATTATTTCTACTGCCGCCGGGTCGGTATCGATTCCGTGCAAAAATCGGCCGTTTTTTCCGATAATTTCCTGCCGGCGATAACCTGTCATGCTTTCAAAGGCGGGATTGCAATAAATAATTGGATGTTCTGGGTCAGTGGCGTCAGAAATCGTAACTCCGGTGCTAGTAGCTGCTATAGCTCGATCGTACAACCAAAGCATTTCTTCTGCGCGTTTGCGATCGGTAATGTCCCGTAGCGTAGCTAAATAAGCCATTTCTCCATCCCATTCCGTTTCCACCACCCGCATTTCTACTACAGCATTTGCTTTTTGCTTGCGAATAGCTTCAACTTCTGTTTGCACGACGCGAGTTCCTGGTGCTTCTGTTTTTCCAACTTGGGGAATAATATCCGTCGCCATCTCAAGGTCGCAAGCTGAAACTTCTACTACTAAATTGCCAAAAAATGCTTGCCCTAGAAGTTCCTCTGCGGTGCAGTTAAACAGCGCTTCTGCTGACGGGTTGGCAAAACAAATAAGTCCTAGCTTGTTGACGATTGCGATGCCGTCGGCATTTTTTTCGATCACATTCCTAAAGCGAGATTCGCTAGCTTTCAAATCCTGCTTTAGCTGTTCCATTGCTCGCTCCATCTGCTGCAATTCGCACAGACTAAGACTATAAGCTTCTGAAATGTTGGCCTGTGCCCAATTCTCGGCTCTTTTTTTGGGCATCTCTTGGTAGTCTGTTCTATTAGTCATACTTTGAGCAGTTTTTTTATGGTTCCTGCTAATATTACTGAGCTTATTTTCTGGATCGGCTTCTTGAAAAAACATATTTCTACCCTACCCACTTATTTTTTACATTCAGGTATTGCGATCGCCCAATTTTTCGGGAAATTTAGGGAGATAGCAATTTACAGCCGATGCTAGCACATTACTTTTAGAATTCATCCTAAAACATCGTTAAAATTTAAGCGCGATCGCTCTCGAATTATCTATTACGTTTTATTAAGTAATTTCAACAACATTCATACTTACGTAGAGAGAGGAATTGTGCAGGATCTATATGGCTTCAATCCCCCTCGCACTCACAAAATAACGAGTTCCACGCGCAAGCCCTAAATATTTAGAAGCCACTGGCCAGTATAAAATATTATATAAGTTGACAAAAAATATAGTTTAACATAAGCGAACTCATCATTAAATAATCATAATTAGCCATTACCAAATCATCTCCCAGCAGGCAGATGTGATATAGAATATAACCTATCTATTTTTGCGATCGCAACTTCAAACCAATGGCACGTCTAGCACTTCTGAGCACATCCAATAAAAGCGGACTAATCGACTTAGCGCGCAGTCTAGTAGAAGAATTTGAATTTGACATAATTAGTAGTGGCGGGACAGCAACGGCCCTCAAAGAAGCAGGCATCCCAGTGACCAAAGTTGCGGAATATACTGGTTCTCCCGAAATTTTGGGAGGGCGAGTCAAAACACTTCACCCACGAATCCACGGTGGCATTTTAGCACGCCGCGATGTACCGGAAGACCTCGCAGATTTAACCGCCAATCAAATTCGGGCGATCGATCTAGTTGTAGTCAATTTGTATCCATTTGAAGAGACAATTTCTAAACCAGGAGTTACTCTAGCAGACGCAATTGAGCAGATAGATATCGGTGGGCCGGCAATGTTGAGAGCTTCCGCCAAAAACCACGCTCATTTGACAGTCTTGTGCGACCCAGAACAGTACAATACTTATTTAAAAGAACTGCGAGAAAATGGCGGCGAAGCATCCTTAGAGTTTCGGCAAAGATGCGCTCTAGAAACCTTTAAACATACAGCCAACTACGATCGCGCGATCGCAACTTATCTCAGCAGCAGCCAATCCGCTGAAGCATCTTCGCTACCAGATCAGTTTAATTTATCAGGAAAAGAGTTGCAAACTCTCCGCTACGGCGAAAATCCCCATCAAGCCGCCACCTGGTATCAAAGCGGAAGTACACCCACAGGCTGGACGACTAGCACCATCCTGCAAGGCAAAGAACTAAGCTACAATAATTTAGTAGATTTAGAAGCAGCAAGGCGGCTAATCGTAGAATTCCCCGATACCCCCGCCGCCGCTATTCTGAAGCATACAAATCCTTGCGGTACAGCCTTGGGAACAACTATTTCTGAAGCTTATCAAAAAGCATTCGACACCGATTCAGTCTCAGCTTTCGGTGGAATAGTTGCTCTCAACCGCTCCATTGATGCTGCTACCGCAACGGCTTTAACCCAGACATTTTTAGAATGTATCGTCGCGCCAGGGTGCGAACCAGAGGCCGAAGAAATTATCAAGAAAAAGGCGAAAGTTCGAGTATTAATTTTGCCAGATTTGACTCAAGGGCCGCCACAAACTGTTAAAATTATTGCAGGCGGTTTGCTGGTGCAAGACTCAGATAATATAGTAGAAGAAACTAGCAAATGGCGGACGGTTACTGAGAAACAGCCGACGGCTGCAGAGTTGGAAGAATTGCTGTTTGCTTGGAAAGTAGCGAAACACGTCAAATCAAATGCGATCGTTGTGACGCGCGATCGCACTACAATCGGTGTCGGCGCCGGACAAATGAATCGCGTGGGTTCGGTTAAACTAGCATTGGAACAAGCAGGAGACAAGAGCAAAGGAGCGATTTTGGCTAGCGATGGTTTCTTCCCCTTCGACGATTCAGTCAAAACGGCGGCTGAGGCGGGCATAATTGCGATCGTCCAACCGGGCGGAAGTATGCGCGATCAAGATTCCATTCAAGCCGCCAACCAACTCGGAATCACAATGGTTTTCACTGATATCCGCCACTTCTTGCATTAGGAATAATACCTAAAGCAATTCTCAATTGTGTATTTTATTGTAGGGATACAATAGTGTTTATTGGTCTTAACAGAAGTCTGAAATTCTTTGTATTTCTGGTTTTACTCTAAGTCTCTATCCCCTAAATCTTCCTCCCGGGGGACTTTGAGAAAACCCCTGTTCCCCCTTCTTAATGGGAATTTAGACACTCTTTCCCCCCCTTTTTAAGGGGGGTTAGGGGGGATCTGGAAGGCTATGACACCAATCAACACTGTTATGTCGTACCAAATTCCTAGTTGCGTCCTTCAAAAATTATGACTTACACTCAACCGCAAATTAAACCCCAAGACGTAAAAGTCAAAATTCTGCTCACCGGGGGACATCAGTGTACCGTCACCCTCAAATCCGACACACCATTATTGCACAGCCTTGTCAAAACATTAGTCGATCGCACTCAACAAACACCCGGTTTTTCCACCTTATTTCAAATCCCTATAGACGGAGGTCGTTCCGCCCTTTCTTTTCCCGGCGAAAACCTAGTGGGATTAGTCACCGAACCCCCAATTTACTTGCAGGAACTGCAACCGCAGCAGCCTGCAACTCCCGTAGAAATTCCCGACACAGAAATTCCCCCCCCTGCGCCGCCTGTAAATGACGACTTAATATCTCGCTACGCCCAAATAGACAACTTTTTGACACCTGCCGAAAAGAATAAACTCATCAAATATGTCTTAGCAAAAGAATCAGAATTTGTGAGTACCAGCACCTCAACCAATGCCGAAGATTACCGCCGTTCGATGGTACTCCACTCGTTCCCCGAATTTTCGGAACTGATGGTTAATCGCATCAAAGCAATTCTCCCCGACGTGCTGAAAAGTTTAAATATTCCGTCATTTCCCCTGGGTGAGATAGAAGCTCAGCTAACCATGCACAACGACAACAACTTTTATAAACTTCACAACGACAGTGGCTCGCCAGATACCGCCAGCAGATTTTTTACTTACGTTTACTATTTCTATCGAGAACCCAAGGGTTTTTCAGGTGGCGAGTTGCAGATTTATGACAGCAAAATCGAGAACAATTTTTATGTGGCGGATAAGACATTCAGAACCGTTGAGCCTCGCAATAACAGCATAGTATTTTTTCTGAGTCGCTATATGCACGAAGTTTTGCGAGTTAGCTGTCCCTCAAAAGCTTTTGCTGATAGCCGCTTTACTATTAACGGCTGGGTACGCAAAGCAAATTGAGGTTAATTCATAGTCCTAGACGCACTAATCACCTAATTTTGTCATTCTGAGTAAAGCGAAGAATCTCAAATTATTGCCACACCGTTACAATGCGTAAGTCCCGATATGTGAGCTTCTTCACTTCCCAAAGCCTACCCTCAGAATGACAGAATTACCTTACTCAAAACTATTTCATTCTTACTCCAGTGCTCCAGCACTTTTGAGCAATTTCACCACGCTGGAATAACCCTTAAACTCAGCCAGCATTAAAGCTGTATAATTTCCCGGATTTTTGTGGTTTAGTTCTGCACCAGCATCAATTAAAATCTTTACTGCATCAGGATAACCCCGATGTGCAGCCCACATTACAGCGGTTGCGCCCGAATCATCCAGCAAGTTGACATCTGCACCTTTTTCCACTAATAATTGGACGATCGCAATATGACCCCGATCGCACGCCTTCATTAAAGCCGTTTTCCGCAAATCCGCCGGGATATTCACATCCGCACCGCCGTCAAGCAAAGCCTTCACCGTCTCGGTATGTCCGTGAAAAGCAGCCAGCGTCAAAGCAGTCTCCCCAAAGTTTTTAGCATTCAGAAACTCAGCCCGATTTGAGTTTACTTTTTGCAGCAAAGCCGATACGATCGCACTATGGCCGTGAACAGCCGCCACGAGTAAAGGCGTATCGCCCAACCGATTTCTAGCACCGACACTAGCACCTCGGTTTAAGAGCAATTCCACGACATCTTCGCAGCCTTCAACCACCGCAAAATTCAAAGCAGTTTCATCATCTTTATCCTTAGCGTTGATATCCGCGCCAGCATCGAGTAAGATATGGGCGATCGTCGCATTTCCCCCAGCAGCAGCGGCCATCAAAGCCGTGCCCCCATCTCCATTTTTCACATTCGCATCAGCACCCGCACCAAGCAAAGTTTGCACCACATCAGTATTGCCGGAATCCGCAGCCAAAGTTAAAGCAGTTTCGCCCTCTTTGTCGCGAATTTCGACATCAGCACCCGCAGCCAACAGCGCCTCGACAACTGCCAAATTTCCCGCCGTCGCAGCCAGCATCAAAGCAGTTTTGCTCTCTAGATTTTTAACATTAGCATCCGCCCCACAATTGAGCAAAATTCGCACAATTTCAGCGCTTCCTTGACGGACAGCTAAAAACAGCATAGAATTGTCAGCAACAGCACCCGCATCCACCAAAGCTTTAACAACAGCTTCGTGACCCGATAAAGCAGCTATTTTCAGAGCAGAATCTCCATCTTTATCTTGGACATTTACATCAGCATTAGCATCAAGTAACATCCGCACAACATTGATATCACCTTTCAGAGAAGCCGCCATCAAAACTGTACTTCCATCATCATTTTTAGCATTAACATCAGCACCCGCCGCCAGCAACAGCCGCACAGAGTCAGCCTGTTTGTGAGCCGCCGCCAGCATCAAAGCTGTCAAGCCAAAACGCCTGCTCACATGGTTGACATTAGCGTCATTGTTTAGTAGAATACGCACGATTTCTGTATAGCCCTTTTGGGCAGCAAACATCAAAGCCGTCGTCCCCTCAGAGTCTTTGGCGTTAGCGTTAACATTCTTAGCGAGTAAAGCTTGGACGTGAATAATGTTGCCAGTCTTGGCGGCTTGAATCAATACAGCGTCTTGTTTAGTGGCAGCCATAATAGTCTCTCATACCGTATATTTGTACCGTCGCACGAGACGGCCTGACTGGTATGCTAAGTTTTATGAAGTATGTTTGCTAATCCTCAGAACACTATGAATCTCGAAATTCCTCAGTCAGTGAAAGTTTGGAGCCAATTCATCCACCCAATTTTAATGTGGGTACTGCTGGCCATCTCATTTTATGCTTTGTATCTGGGCCTTCAAATCCGACGTACCAGAAGTGCGGAAGGCGAACTCAAAAAAGAGTTAATTAAGGGCAAATTCAACGTCAAGCACCACCAGATGGGTTCTTTGCTGTTAGCCTTGATGGTTACAGTTGCGATCGTCGGGATGGCCGTCACCTACATCAACAACGGCAAACTATTTGTCGGCCCGCACTTGCTAGCAGGGTTGGGAATGATGGCAATAATTGCGATCGCAGCGTCGCTGACTCCTTTGATGCAAAAAGGCAGTGATTGGGCGAGAAACACTCACATCTTTCTGAATATTGTGCTCTTGGGGCTGTTTGGCTGGCAAGCGGTATCAGGCGTGGAAATCCTGCAAAGAATTATCAGCAAAATGTGATCGTTTGGGTAAGATTGCTAATTGCTAATTGCCGTGAGGTGATTAGTGATTAGCAATTAAGTTGCCATATTTATTAGAGGTTTGACTAGCCCAGCGTTGAGTTATAGGTAAAAAACATGAACCATGATGATTTAGTCAAGATACTAGAGAGTATTGTTCCTATATATGCCTTAAATAAAAGTTCGACATTGACACCCGAAGAATTAGCGAATGAGCTGATTAATGCTGTTGACCAATCTGAAGAACTCTCTAACTTATCAAAACAAGAGAAAGAGCGTTTTTGCCAAAAAATGAATGATTTGTTGATGCGTAATTTTTTAGAATTTCCCTCAAAAGCAAAAAATGTTTTAGAAAGCCAGGTAGAACTCGAAGCAGAGTTTAAGAAGTTCGCCGAAGAATGGCGTGTCGAGACAGGGATGCTATCATTAGTTACACAGAAATCAATGCACCCGGCTTATCAGAGAATTATCGGCATGGGACAGCCAGTTATCCCCTTGATTTTGCGTGACCTCGAACAAAAGCCAGACCATTGGTTTTGGGCGTTGAGGGCAATTACTGGTGACAATCCGGTAAAACCCGAACAGCGCGGCCGCATGAAGCAAATGGCCCTAGCGTGGATACAATGGGGAAAAGAACACGGTTATGAGTGGTAAGCTGGATTACCGAAAAATATTGAGATTTCCTAACTTAGAGCGTACTGAATATGAAGTAACAAGTGAAGAAACAGTAGATTATAATTGTTTTGCTTTCGCTGCTGGCGAAGAAGACTGTAGATGGGATCCGGTAGATCCTGATGGATACTGGGCCGATGGTGTGCCAAGAGAATTAACACTCGACGCTTTTATCAAGGCTTATCAAACTATTGGATATGAATGTTGCGATAATGGTGACCTTGAACCGGGCTTTGAAAAGATAGCAATATACACCTATAACGGTGAGCCGCAGCACGTTGCGAGACAAGAAAACGATGGTATGTGGAAAAGTAAGTTAGGGGATTGGGAAGATATCAAACATGAATTAGAAGGGTTAGAAAATCCTCATTATTATGGGGTTGTTCCACAAGTTTTAAAGCGAACGACAACTCCGGTGTAAATTTTGCCACTGAAATTGTAAGCTGTGGGTGATCGCTTGTCACGTGGTTATCTGTCCCCTAAATATGGTTAGGGGGATGCAAGGTGCGATCGCGATGGCCCTAGAAGTTGAGGTATAACGTGGGGCGTGTTATACTGAGTCATTGTTAGGCAAGGCAAAAGTAACCTCTAGGGGACGAATAACAAAAATGACTGTAAATGAGCTTAAAATAAGATTTAAAGTAGTCATACCACCTGAATGGGATAATCGTCAAAAAGGTAAGTTTTGGGAAGAAATATCAGCCCCTTTATTCCGTCGTCACAGATGGGAAGTGATTGAAAATATAGAGTTTCAAGGAATGCAGACTGATATCTACGTCAAGCACTTAGATACTGGTAAAAGAGGATTAATTGAATGTAAATTCGAGAAAAACCCTATAGAGGCTCCTGCTATATATAAGTTAATGGGTCAAGCTGATTCCGAAGAGGTTAAATATGCCTACTTACTCTCAACTTCTGATCTTAATCCAAAAGCAAAGGGAATTGTTGAGAAATATCATAAGAAACAATATGATTTAGTGATTTGGAGTTCAGATATACTTGCTCAAGTATTTATGGATATATATAATATTAATCTCCCTGAAATAGATATAACCTCTACCAATCGTGTTGAAGCCATTACATTATTAATAACGCATAAAAAAGACTTCTTTTGGGTTGCAGAAAAAATTGGAGACGATGGTTATCCATCTCATGCTATTATTTTTCCCATTCCCAAAAGAAGTGTTAACTCAGAAAACTGGCAAGAATATTTTTCCAGGTACAAGATTTTTTCGGAAAGTCTTGAAATCACAGTTTTTAATCAAACAGTAATTGAGCCTGAAGATAAATCAACTAACCAGTTGAGTTCAGAAATTGAAAAAGTAACAGTATCGAAAATTAATCAGGCTGATAGCTTTGATGATTACCATCGTCCTAGCCGTCCAGAAGATTTCTTTGGACGTGCGGAAACTCAAAATGAGTTTTGGGATTTTCTCAAAAATGTAAGAGATAAAAAAACAGACTTAAGAGTTGTTTGTTTTCCGGGAAGTACGGGCATAGGTAAATCATCTTTAGTTCTTAAACTAGCATCAGACTGCAAAAGACAAGAATATAAAAATAATTTTATATTCCATGTAGATGTTACGAGCAGCTACCTAGAGAAAGAAACTCTATATGTCATAGCTGTTATTAGAAAAGCATTACAAGAAGCTATTGATACTGGATTTATTGATATTCCGAATCACCAAGTATTTATTGAAAGTTCGGAACCACCTTATTTCGATAGTAAATCAATTAAATTGGTAAGACAAAAACTGCAAGAAGCAGATCAAGTTATCTTAATATTTTTCGATCAATTTGAGGAAATTTTAACTAAAAATTCTCTGTCGTCTATTTACGAAATGTTTGAGAAAATAGCTTATGAAGTTGATTCTTATAAAGAGAACATAGTCTTAGGTTTTTGCTGGAGAACAGATGTTAATTTACCCGCAACACATCAAGCTTATCATACCTGGCACACTCTCAAAAAAGTCAGAAGAGATATTGATTTTAGTGATTTTAATAGACAAGAATCATCGAATTTATTAGATAGATTTGATCATTATTTAATTGAAAATCGTAAGGAATTACAGCCAAGGATAAAAAAGTGGTTATTGGATAATTGTCAAGATCAACCTTGGTTATTAAAAAGATTTTGCGGTGACATTTACAATCAAAATATTAATAATCAATTTCAGCTTTATTCAGAACAGAAAAAAGTAATAACCAAGTTTGATATTAAAACAATTTTTGACAAAGATATCCAAAGAGCTACTGTCACTCAATATCATCAGAGTTGTTTAATCTATATAGCTAACTGCTCTCCTGTTTCTAAGGTGGATGTGTGTAACAAGTTTAATGAAGATGTAATTGACAGCCTCTTAAAAAGCAAGCTAGTTATTGAAAATGGGCAAAATTACAAAATATACTGGGATATGTTTCGTGAGTATCTGTTGGAGGGTAAGCTACCTGAGATGATAATAAGCTATAAACCCAGAACAAAAATTTCAACTGTTTTAAAAATATTTAGGATGCTTGATGAATATGAAACAATATCAGACTTAGTAAGTGTATCGGGATATGAATATGGCACTATTGAAAATGCTATTTATGATTTGCAAAACTTCTTTGCAGTAACAAAAGACCCGACCAGCAGTAAAATAATAGCATCACAGAGCTTTTTGCAAAAGTTAACAAATGAGGAAATAGCCGACAAACTAGGGGAAGAAGTCGAGGCTCATGTAGTTATCAAAAAAACCTATGAACAACTGAAGCCTGGTGAATCGATGTCGCTATATAAATTTCAAAAGTTGTTGTCTAATAGACAAACAACTGCAAAAGATTACGCCAGTAAAATGTTGTCATGGTTTTATTTTACTGGTTTGCTTGAAAAAAGACGTAACGATATAGTAAGACCAACTCATGCAAAGCAGGGAAAAGAAAAGGGGAAACTTTTAGATCAATCAGATTGGGTACAACCTAGCTTATTAGACTTGTTATAATCACAAAGTTATATTTGCTAGGGAATTAGTAATTGACTGTCCAGCACAAAAAGGGCATTTTTTTCCTTTAGTCCTATTAGCAGGAGAAACATCCCACTCATGCTCAGGATAATTGGAACATTGCCACCAAACTTTTTTTCCAGAATGCTTTGTCACTTGATCTGGAGTAAGATTTTCATTCTTAGTCGGATGCCATTCTTGAGCAAGTTTAGGGTAAAGACTTGCTAGGGAATTAGTTACTGAAGGCTTCTGTCCGTTACAAAAAGGGCATCCTTGACTTGAGTTAGTTCTTTTACCAGGCGATGTATCCCATTCATGATCAGACCCTTCGGGACATTTCCACCAAACTTTCTTGTGTTAGCCTGCCGAAACTTGGTCTGGAGTGCGTCCACCATTTTTTGTGGGATGCCATTGCGCTGCTAGTTAGAGTATTACCATTAACAACGCACAACAATGCTTTTTATTCAGGAGAGCTATGGTATGCTTTTTATGGATGGATAGATGCTCCTATATAGGAAGAATTTAGATGGGATATGGTTAACGATGTAGTAAAAATGCGTCATCAGGGACGATTTAGACAGGAGACCAAGTTAGATGCGGTGGTCGTATCATTTTCTAGAGATACGATAATCCTAGAAAATCCTTACAGTCGAAAACCTATTAAACCTTGGTTATGGAAAAGGCTAGTTGTTCTACCTAGGTTTAATTTTGAGATGTCATATACCAATTGGCCGGCGGTGAATTTAAGACAAAGAATAGAGCTAGAACAAGAAAAGTTAATAGCGTTATCATCTATAGCTTTATAAGCAAGCGTAAGCTTCCATTCCTGCTGCTTTCCAATCTTCATTAAAATTCACCCAACAAGTCTAATCTATCACCACAGACAAATAATGTGGCGATCGACAAATAAATTAAGGCGGCACCCAGATTTGAACTGGGGGTGGAGGTTTTGCAGACCTCTGCCTTACCACTTGGCTATGCCGCCGTCACGTCTGAAATTTGACTTTTTCTTATAGTACACCAAATCTCGAAAATTTTAACATACCTGTCAAAAATTTCGTAAAGCGCAGCTATCCCGTAGGGAATCGCCCTTTTTTCCCATATCCCCAAAACCCATCCGAGGCTATTCTAGAACTACATCGATCGCCCGCAACACCAGCCATGACACCAGTTTCTCCCTTACTCGTCGCCCAAATCACCGACACTCACTTGTTTGCAGAGTTCGATCGCACTTGGAAAGGCCTCTCAACCGCCCGCACCCTGCAAGCAGTTCTAGAACACCTGCAACAGATCCGGCCCCAGCCAGACTTACTGCTGCTGACAGGCGACTTGTCTCAAGACGAAACACCTCAATCCTACGAGCTCCTCGCCTCCCTGATTTCCCCGCTAAATATCCCCGCTTACTGGATACCTGGAAATCACGACAACGTATCTGTAATGCAGCAAATCTTAGATCGGCGGCCCATTTCCCCAGAAAAATCTTTTCAGCTAGGAAACTGGCAATTTCTTTTGCTTTCGAGTGTGGAAGCCGGATGCGACGGCGGGCGGCTTTCCCCAGACAGCTTGCAGTGGCTCGACTCTCAACTGCAACAAACGGGCGATCGACCTGTGATCATTGCCTTGCACCATCATCCTTTGCCGATCGACTCTGAAATAATGGATGGAATGATGCTGCACAATGCCGATGAATTTTTGGCAATTGTCGAGCGATACCCTCAAATCAAAATCGTTCTTTGTGGCCACATTCACCAAGAATTTCAACAACAGCGGGGCTCAGTTACCTACTTGGGGACACCCAGCACCTGCATCCAACTTTTACCGAAAAGCCATCCGATTATCCTTGACGAAATCCCGCCCGGATTTAGATTGCTTGAATTGGCGATCGACGGTACTTGGAACACCAGAGTTGAGCGAGTTGCTGCAAAATCGCCACCAAATTAATATTTTTTACTCTGCCTAAAATAATTTTTATCAAATTTACATTCTGTTGTCAATACATCAACAGATAGATTTTTTTTAGCAGCCCCATCTTTTATGATATTTATTAACCATAGATTGCAGACATACGTAAACTAGCGAGCTACGGACATAAATGTCGATCGCAATTTAACAAAACAGAAAAAACTAAATTTATGTCTGAACTAAATGGCGTGATGATGCAGTATTTCCACTGGTACAGCCCCGACGACGGCAGCCTGTGGAATCAGCTAGCGAAATCTGCACAAGATTTAGCCAAAAAAGGCGTTACATCCCTGTGGTTGCCGCCAGCCTATAAAGGAACCGGCGGCGGTATGGATGTGGGTTACGGCGTCTACGACTTATTCGATTTAGGCGAGTTCGACCAAAAAGGGTCGGTACGCACAAAATACGGCACAAAAGATGAGTATTTAGCCGCGATTAAAGCTGCACAAGATGCAGGAATTAGGATTTATGCCGATGTTGTCTTCAACCACAAATTAGGTGCAGATGCAGAAGAAGAAGCCGAAGCCACACCATTCAATCCCGACAACCGGAATGACACTGTAGGCGAATATCAAAAAATCAAAGCTTGGACGCATTTTACCTTCCCCGGTCGCGATAAAAAATATTCCAGCATGGAGTGGCATTGGTGGCATTTTGACGCCATTGATTACAACGTTTACGACACAGAAACCCATGCCGTTTACCTGCTAAAAGGCAAAGAATTCGATCGAGGAGTAGACTTAGAAAAAGGCAATTTTGACTACCTCATGGGTTGCGATTTAGATATGGACAACCCAGAAGTCACCGGGGAATTAAAATACTGGGGTGAGTGGTATGTCGATACAACAAACGTTGACGGCTTTCGCTTCGATGCCGTCAAACACGTATCAGCAAAATTTTTCCAAGAATGGTTGGAACACGTCCGCCACTATGCCCAACGCGACCTATTTGCCGTCGGCGAATATTGGTCTTACGAAGTGGAAGCTTTGCACTCCTTCATCCAAGCAACCGATGGTAAAGTCACCTTATTTGACGCACCTCTCCACTACAACTTCCACGCTGCTAGCAAAGCCGGCAATAGTTACGACTTGCGAACAATTTTTGATAACACCCTCGTCCAACAGCAACCAACCCTCGCCGTTACCTTGGTTGACAACCATGATTCCCAGCCCTTACAATCCCTAGAATCAGTTGTCGAAGCTTGGTTTAAACCTCTTGCCTACGCTTTAATCTTGCTGCGGCGCGAAGGATATCCGTGCATTTTTTACCCGGACTATTACGGCGATAACTATAAGGATACAGCAAACGATGGCAACGAATACGAGATTTGGTTAGACAAACATCAGTTTATTCTCGATAAATTCTTGTTAGCGCGCCAAACTTATTCCTACGGCAATCAGTACGATTACTTCGACCACGCCAATACCATTGGCTGGACGCGACTCGGAAATGAAGAACATCCGGGCGGCATGGCTGTGGTACTCAGTAACGGAGGCGATGGCACCAAGTTTATGGAAGTCGGACAACCGAATCGAACTTATATTGACATCACCGAACACATCAAAGAACCAATCACAACTAATGACGATGGTTGGGCTGATTTTCGGTGTAACGCCGGTTCTGTTTCGGTCTGGGTGCCACAGTCGTAAGAACTGCGTTAAAATTGACGTACTCCTCAGCCTAAAGTAGGGTGTGCAGTGCACACCTTACCGCTATAATTAGTACATTAAACCACTTTTTACTTTCATGATTTTGATGACGAAAAGTTGTTTGTAGTGAGGACTAAAGTCCTCTCTCTAGTATTATTTTTATTCTATGCGATCACCCAAAAAAATATTTATCTAAAAAAATATGAAACTTTCAGAAAAAGTTGCAGTTATTACCGGCGGTGGGTCGGGAATTGGTCATGCAGCAGCAATTTTAATGGCTAAGGAAGGCGCAAAAGTTGCTATTATCGATCACATTTTGGAAACGGGGCAAGAAACCGTCCGCCAGTTGGTCAATGAAGGAGGCTGCGGGCTGGCTATTGCCGCAGATGTTGGGGATTCTCACCAAATGCAACAAGCATTTCAAACAATTTTTGACGAATATCAAAGAATTGATATTTTGTTTGCAAATGCGGGTATTAACGGTGTATGGTCGCCGATAGAAGAGATAGAAGCCGATGAGTGGGATCGGACAATTAACACCAACCTCAGAGGAACATTTTTGGCTGTTAAGTATGCTGTTCCTCATCTGAAAAAACAAGGAGGTTCAATTGTAATTACATCATCGATTAATGGCACCCGAAGTTTCAGGAAAGTTGGTGCCACGGCCTACGCTTGTTCAAAAGCTGCCCAAGTAGCGTTTGCAAAAATGCTGGCGCTAGAACTCGCAGCCTGCCAAATCAGAGTCAATGTGATCTGTCCGGGCGGGGTGCTAACTGCAATTGAAGAAAGCACCGTTAAGCGCCATATCGATCGCATTCCAGTCCCGCCTGATTCTATTCAAGACATGATTCCTTTGACGGATAATACGGCAGGTTCTAGCGAAGAAGTCGCCCAATTAGTGTTATTTCTGGTATCACATTCCTCCAGCTTCATCACAGGTACTGAAGTCTGGATTGATGGTGGCGGTTCTTTGATTTAAAATCTCAATAGTTTATTTTTATCACTCGGCGGTAGAAACCGCTTCTACACAAACTTTCGTCCCAGCAGAGGGGGACTAAAAAATAAGAATTTCTAATGACTAACTCTCCATTGTTTAACAGCCGTTTGCAATGTCTGCGGCAGCCACTTATTGTACTGATGATAAACAGGCAAACGCTGCACAAGTTGCCATCCTGCTGCTGCTAAAATTTCTGTTAAAGTTTGGTGTTGCAGGTGAGGATAATCGGGATTAACTTCATCCCGCGGCCCAATTCCTCCTAAATCTCTAGCACCTGCTTCTAAACAAGCCAGCAATATGTCTGGCTGTGCAACTAAATTCGGGGGAATTTGCAGCCTGATTTCAGATGGTAAAATGCTGCTAGCGATCGCAATTACTTCCGGCATTTTTGTAGCATCAAAAAGTTCACCGTCCCAACTTTGCTGATTTCCCGGACTGTGTGGCTGGAGGATAACTTCTTGAATGTGATTGTAACGCGAATGAATCCGGGCGATCGCCTCTAATGTCTCCACCCAATCGGCCTCACTTTCCCCAATTCCCAGCAGCAAACCAGTTGTAAACGGAATCTTCAATTCCCCAGCCCATTCTAACTGTTGCAGCCGCAGCGCGGGCACTTTACTTGGTGCGTGTCGATGAACCGTTTTTAACAAATCTGGGGCAAGCTGTTCTAGCATCAGCCCCATCGATACATTTACCTCTTTTAACAGTGCCATCTCCTCAAAGCTGAGCGGCCCCACATTAGTATGCGGCAAAAATCCCAGAGCAAGTGCCAGTTCGCACAAATCGTAAATCCGCTGCAACCAAGCTTTTCGCCGTTGACTGTGAGGATGTACCTCGCCGCTGAGGATGAGAATTTCAATTACACCTTGAGTTTGCAGCAGCAAAAGCTGTTTTTCGGCTTCTGCGAGTGTCAGCCAAGGACTTTGCAGCGGTTCTGCCCGAAAATTGCAATAGGTGCAGCGGTTAAAACACTCGTAAGTGGGAACCAGAGTATAAGCAGGGCTGTAGGTGACGGTGCGGGACATTCCTTGGGATTTTTATCGATCGGACTTACGCAACAACATATATCTGTGCAGTGCGAGTTTTGCGGTTGGCGAGCGCAACCCTTCATCTATCTTAACACTGACGCAAGCCCGGAATCTCGTTGCCCAGGTAGATTATGAGTATTCTTCATTTGTGGGCGATCGTCCACAAATTCCGCATTCAGCTTTTCAACTCCCTATACAGCAAGCCTTCTGGCTTTTAAAAAGCATAATTTATGACACCTATAAGAAAAACTGTGCTTAGAAGGCCTTTACAAACTGAAATAAAAGCTTTATGTTTATTTACATGGCGGAACACAAAGCCGTCACGAACATTGAAAACCAAATAAAGCAATCATAAACAAATGACAACAACCTTACAGCAACGCGAAAGCGCCAATGTCTGGGAACGCTTTTGTGAGTGGGTAACATCAACCGACAACCGGATTTACATCGGTTGGTTCGGAGTCTTGATGATTCCCACCCTGTTAAGCGCCACCATCTGCTACATCATCGCCTTCATCGCAGCCCCTCCAGTGGACATCGACGGCATCCGCGAACCAGTAGCAGGTTCCTTGATGTACGGTAACAACATCATCACAGGTGCAGTTGTTCCCTCATCCAACGCCATCGGCTTACACTTCTACCCAATCTGGGAAGCAGCTTCCTTAGACGAGTGGTTGTACAACGGCGGCCCCTACCAATTGGTAGTATTTCACTTCCTGATCGGCATCTTCTGCTACATGGGTCGTGAATGGGAACTATCTTACCGCTTAGGTATGCGTCCTTGGATCTGCGTCGCTTACTCTGCACCAGTTGCAGCAGCAACCGCAGTATTCTTGAT
>NZ_JAUBPR010000259.1:0-2077 GCF_036700845.1 Microcoleus sp. S13_C5 | reverse complement strand
AAACTCAAGCTTTGCTTTATCAGACTGATGCTTAAAAGACTAGCCACCGCGTAAAAAGATCTCAAATGGGTTCTATAGCGTGGCTGTTGCCGGAAAAAACCTAAAACCCTATCAGGGATTGAAACGCAAATTTAGTTTGCGCGATCGTCTCCACCGCACCAGGCCGGAAAAAACCTAAAACCCTATCAGGGATTGAAACCAAAGCTACTCGACTCTCTTGACTGGCTCAGCCAGCCGGAAAAAACCTAAAACCCTATCAGGGATTGAAACGCAAAATCCAATCTGGCTCACCTGGCAATTCTTGCCGGAAAAAACCTAAAACCCTATCAGGGATTGAAACGTGGCGGAATGGATTGAGAAACTACAGGGGCGCAAGAGCCGGAAAAAACCTAAAACCCTATCAGGGGTTGAAACAATAGCGGCTGCTGGCTGATTTCTACATCTTCAGCCGGAAAAAACCTAAAACCCTATCAGGGATTGAAACACTGGGAATCAGAGCTGGTATGGGAATCAGGAAAAAAGCCGGAAAAAACCTAAAACCCTATCAGGGATTGAAACGCTAATTACCGAGCTTTAAACGCCCATAAGTACGCAAGCCGGAAAAAACCTAAAACCCTATCAGGGATTGAAACTTTAGGCTGGCAGAATGACGAAATAGGAGTATCTTTAGCCGGAAAAAACCTAAAACCCTATCAGGGATTGAAACTTTCCTGGGTGACGATCGCCCGCACAATTTCTACGCCGGAAAAAACCTAAAACCCTATCAGGGATTGAAACTTAGGGGGGCTGAGTTCTCAATAGATTTGAGTACAGCCGGAAAAAACCTAAAACCCTATCAGGGACTGAAACACAGGATTTAATGGGTCTATCGGATTATCAGGATTCGCCCGAAAAAACCTAAAACCCTATCAGGGATTGAAACTGAAGTTCAAACAAATGTTGCTGATGACGCTCCAGCCGGAAAAAACCTAAAACCCTATCAGGGATTGAAACGTTGCTGGTGCCCCGTCTGCTCGCCACTCCTTAGCCGGAAAAAACCTAAAACCCTATCAGGGATTGAAACTTAATCGCAGCGAAACCACATCGCCTACTAAGTACGCCGGAAAAAACCTAAAACCCTATCAGGGATTGAAACTCACCATGGCAACAGGCTTGCTGCTGCGCGCTTTTGCCGGAAAAAACCTAAAACCCTATCAGGGATTGAAACCAGGTGGATATTTACGACACCATGAAGGGAACGATCGCCGGAAAAAACCTAAAACCCTATCAGGGATTGAAACGCATCAATAATGAGCCTTGTCTGCAATCTAAATAATGCCGGAAAAAACCTAAAACCCTATCAGGGATTGAAACCGCAAATTACCATTAATCCAGAAGAGCACTTCCTGAAGCCGGAAAAAACCTAAAACCCTATCAGGGATTGAAACGGGTGTCTCGAACTTGGGATGGGTAAGCACGTTGCGCCGGAAAAAACCTAAAACCCTATCAGGGATTGAAACAAATCAATACTTGATTTTGGTTCTCGTGTTTTAGAAGGCCGGAAAAAACTTAAAACCCTATCAGGGATTGAAACTCTACACGGCCGCTCGCATCGCCGAGGCTTGCTTGATGCTGCCGGAAAAAACCTAAAACCCTATCAGGGATTGAAACAACAACTTTCTCCACTGTTACCGCCACACCGTCGCTGGCCGGAAAAAACCTAAAACCCTATCAGGGATTGAAACAGGAGCATAAATGCGGAATCGCCCGGACGATCGTGCCGGAAAAAACCTAAAACCCTATCAGGGATTGAAACACATCGACGCCGATAAATTGAACCAATCTACACATGCCGGAAAAAACCTAAAACCCTATCAGGGATTGAAACCTATACCTAGGCGGATGCGCTGATTAAGAAATCCTCCGCCGGAAAAAACCTAAAACCCTATCAGGGATTGAAACTTGTTTTAAAGCAGAGTTATGATTTTACTTTTCAGCCGGAAAAAACCTAAAACCCTATCATATCATGTCCGGTCGATCAACCATGATATAATCAGGAGGAACACCACCCCCATCAAATAAAGAATGCCAAAACGAA
>NZ_JAUBPR010000258.1:0-2079 GCF_036700845.1 Microcoleus sp. S13_C5 | reverse complement strand
AACATTTTGAACTTCTATATTTTTCACTCCGTTTAAGTTAGTTATATTATACCTCATCTTTCTAAGAAATGCTATATTCTGCCAAATTTTAATAGTTTTGTCACTGCTACCGCTAGCCAAAAACTCTCCTTCCGGGCTAAAATTAACAGAATATACCGAGTTAGTGTGACCCGCAATATTACAAATTTCTTGACCATCTTTAACTCGCCAAATCTTAATAGTTTGATTGCTGCTGCTAGCCAGAATCTCGCCATCAGGACTAAAGGCAATAGAATCAACATACCAAGAATGTCCTGTGATAGTTAAAACTTCTTGCCAATCTTTGACCCACCAAATTTTAATAGTATTGTCATGGCTGCCGCTAGCCAAAAACTCTCCATTTGGACTGAAAGCTATGCAGCGAACGGAGTCTGTATGACCTGTAATTGTGCGAAGTAGCTTCCCATCTTTAACTCGCCAAATCTTGATTGTTCTGTCCCAACTGCAACTAGCAAGAGTTTCGCCATTCGGGCTAAAAGCAACAAAATACACTAAATTAGTGTGACCTGCAAGCGTGCGAATTTCTTGCCCGTCTTTGACTCGCCAAATCTTGATAGTTTTGTCCCAACTGCTGCTAGCAATAATTTCGCCATCCGGACTGAAAGCTGCGCCGTAAACTGAGTTACTGTGACCGATCAGGGTGCGGATTTCTTGTCCATCTTTCATCCGCCAAAGTTTGACAGTTTTGTCGTGGCTGCTGCTGGCTAGTGTCTGTCCGTCCGGGCTGAAGGCTACTGTATAAACCGAGTTAGCGTGTCCTGTGAGGGTGACAATTTCTTGCCCGTCTTCAACTCCCCACAGCTTGATTGTTTTGTCATCGCTGCCGCTGGCTACAACTTCTCCGTTGGGGCTGAAAGCAACAGAATAAATTAAGTTTCTGTGACCTGTTAGGGTGTGAAGACATTGCCAGCTATAGGTTTGCTGTTGGGGCTGGGCAGGAGTTTTTCCGGGTTTAACTAACTTGGAATTTGTTTGAGGAATTGCTAGATTGATCGCAACTTGGGGATTAATTTCTTTTAATACTTCAACAGCCGTTTGATAGCGGCGGTTAGTAGCATTTTCAATCATTTTGTCTAAAATTTTCCCGAGTTGTTCACTCACCGGGTTGTTGGCCAAATACTGGCGCCATATCCAGGCATCTTCACCAGGATCGAACAGGTCAAATGGGGAAACTTGAGTTAGCAAATACAAACAAGTTACGCCTAAACTGTACACATCGCTGGTAAAAAATGCTTTGCCTCTAGCTTGTTCCGGGGCGATGTATTCGGGGCTGCCGATGCTGGTTCCTGTTTTGAGTAATGCTGTACCTGTAGCAATTTTTGCGGCGCCAAAGTCTACTAAAACTAATTGTTTGTCGGCGCGGCGGATGATGTTTCCGGGCTTGATGTCTCGGTGAATAACGTTGTGGGAATGGATGAAGTGAAGGACGGGTAATAAGCTACTTAGTAAATCTTGAATTTGATTTTCTGTAAATGTGCCTTCTGTTTCTAAAATTTGTGCTAAATTTTGCCCGTCGATAAATTCTTGGACTAGATATTGTCTGCTGTCTTGGATTGAATAGGCTAATAGTTCGGGAATTTGAGGGTGTTTGCCCAATTCGTCTAATCGCATTGCTTCTTGTTCAAAGAGTTCGGCTGCTTTTTTGCTGTTGCGATTGCTTGCTGATGGGATGAGTGGGGTTTCTGGGGGTAAAAATTGTTTGATGACGCAGCGAGGTTTTGAGGGTTTGTCTTCGTCAACGGCGAGGAATGTTCTACCAAAACCGCCTTGTCCGATCGCCTTTATAGCCCGGTAGCGATCGCGCAGCAGCAGTTTGGAACGGCAATTTCGGCAAATTTTGGCTGCGAGAGGGTTTTGCGGCTTGGAACAGTTGGGGTTTAGGCAGTAACTCATTCGATTTTAGATTTTAGATTTTAGATTGGGGATTTGGGAATACGGATTTTAGATTTTATGTTTTTGAATATGGCTCTACCGAACCTGGTATGTAAAACTAACTAGCAAAATGCCAATGTAAGAAGCTCCTAAGAATAAAGTTGTCAA
>NZ_JAUBPR010000115.1:831-20683 GCF_036700845.1 Microcoleus sp. S13_C5 | reverse complement strand
ATTTTTTAACGTTATATGCTTGCTATGTAAGCATTATAACCTATTTTTATCGTATTTTATGTTTAAGTCCCGCTAAAGAAGTCGGACTTACTTGCAAGGCTGCAAATTGAGCATCTGTTAATCCCAAACTCGCTCGAACCTGTTCACGACTGACTGATGTAAACCCGAAAACATTAGGGACATTAATATTAACCCGACCACCTTGGGCCGATCGCGCATTGGCTGTGATGTCGCTGTTTTCTTGCGGGAGAGCGACCAGAATATCGCTTTTAATGTTGATATTGCCACCATCAGAAATACTTGCATCAGTTGTAATTCTGCTGGCTCGGCGCAACTGGAGATCCCGTGCTTCAAGGTTAATATTCGCTCCGGAGCCCGATGCCGTTCTACCGTCAATGCTGCTTTGATTGTCAAGGGAAATTGAATCTGCTTTGACGTTAATGTTACCAGCCCTTCCCGATCCTAAAGCTTGCAGATTGAGTGTTCCTTCATTGCGAAGAATCAATTCCCCG
Source organism: Microcoleus sp. S13_C5 (assembly GCF_036700845.1). Taxonomy (NCBI): domain Bacteria; kingdom Bacillati; phylum Cyanobacteriota; class Cyanophyceae; order Oscillatoriales; family Microcoleaceae; genus Microcoleus; species Microcoleus sp. S13_C5. The sequence continues at coordinate 20,171 of NZ_JAUBPR010000115.1, read as the reverse complement.
ACATTTAGATTCAACGAACCTCCGTTAGCCGTAGCATTAGGATCTATAAGGTCAGATGCAATCCCAACAGAAGTCTGAATTTGACTGTTAAATTCACCTTGACCCCCATTCCCAATAACTTCTACACGACCCGCATCAATAGTGATACTTCCGGCATCTCCTTGACCTAAAGATGCAGTGCTAATAACTCCTCCACCCCGGAGAGTCAGTACAGGTGTAGAAATGTTGATACTCCCTCCCCGATTAGCAGTATTGGCATCAGCGCAGATAAAACTGGGATTCCGACTCCCGTTCGCCAAAACTCCAGAAAAACCCTCGACTGTTACTGACTCAGTGGCCCTCACTGTCAAATTACCTCCGGGCCCCCCAGTTGTATTCAACGGTTGGTTGCCCACAACTGCTCCGCTAGATAAACTAATTCCGCCTCCTTCAGAGATAATCAACCGCTTCGTGTCGATATTAATGTCCCCGGCTTGCCCATTCACACCGCTCGCAGTTGACCCAATTAAACTTGCTACGGGACTTCCAGTGGGAGTCCGCAGCACTTCTACTGATTCATTCGCTTTAATGTTGATATTCCCCGCTCCTCCTTCACCGCGGGTGAGGCTGATCAGAGCAGCACCATCGCTCACGGTTAAACGTTCTCCCTCAAAGGTGATATTTCCTCCCCTACCCGTACTCCCCACAAGTGAGCCACTGTGGATTGCAGAAGCGACCATATCTAAAACCCCGGCACGGATGGTTATATTTCCGGCGTTGCCAGCACTGAAGGTGCCGCTAGTCAATGCGCTTCCATTGTCTATCAACAGCTTTCCGGTGTCGATCGTGATATTTCCGGCGGCTCCCATGCTATTAGTGCTAGTGATTAGGACAAGTTGTGGGTCAAAAGGGTCGAAAGAGCCAGATAACGTATACTGACCACCAAACACTCTATAGTTATCTAATCCAATCCCGTTCATTTCTACGGAGTCTGTAGCCCGGATATTGACAGCGCCTCCGGCACCACTTCCTGCTGTCAGCGTGGAGATTTGCGCTCCACCTTGGACCAGAAAATTTTGAGCGTTAATATCGATACCCCTACCATCGATATTTCCCAAAGTCAGTGCATAAATTCGCCCACCGTTGAGGTTGACATTTCCACCTCGAATATCGACTTTCCCGCCACCGATTCCACTGGTGTTGATTAGTGAGCCGTTGGTTATTTGAATATTACCAAAGTTGGAAATCTTGTCATAGTTTAAACTTAATCCCAATGGCGTTGCCACAAATCCAATCATCCCCGGACTAGCGACGCTACCGAGCAAAATTTGTCCGGTAGATGCAGTGACACTTTCCTGATTTAATTCAATATCTCCCCCCACTAGGGCGAGAGTTTTTCCGGGTTCAACTCCTAAGCCCATGTTATTGAAAATCTGAGGGATTCCAGCGGGTAATTGTGGTAAATTTAAGGCTGGTGCTGCTGAAGAGTTAATGATTTTTCCCGGATTTTCTCGAAAGTTTAAACCGATAGGTATATTGACGTTTAACAGCGCTACTGATTGCGGATTGCTGCTGCTGAATTGATAGCCATTATTGAAAACTACGCTATCGGCTGAACTTGCTAAAAATGAACCACGCAAATCTAATCTGGCATTAGGACCGAAGACAATTCCTTGGGGATTAAGTAAAAATAAGTTGGCATTTCCTTGGACTCCCAACACACCTAAAATATTAGAAGGGTTGCCACCCGTAACGCGGGTAAAAATATTGGCAATTCCGTTAGGATTGGCAAAATAGGCTCCCCGCTCTTCACGGATGTTAAATTCTCGCAAGCTGTGAAAGAGGTTAACGCCGCGAGTTGCACCGCCTTCTATTCTGTCCGATGGTAAGTTATTAATCGTGTCGGGAACTGTCCGCGAACTTTCTGAACCCAAGCTATTATCGGGGACAATTTGAGCGATCGCAGGGAAAGGACACAGCAGTAAGAATGCAAAAAACAGGGCCCAAGATTGGCAGCGCATCTTTGAAGTCTGGTTAATTTAGTAGAAGGAAAATAGCGAGGGGTTAGCTAAAACCTGAAGAGTACCTATCGAGGTACACACACACCCGTCGGTTTCGGACTGCGAATAAATGCACCACCACCAGAATTATAGGCTACCAGCCTTACTTGTCCTCGATCGTCGATTACCCAACCTTGAGCGGGAATAATTTGTGTTGGTCGAATTTCTATGGAGGCTCTTTGGCCTTCTATTTGCTGACTTCCACCTACCGCTGATTCCACCCACGGCAACGGTTCTTCTGCGCTGCTGAGAACTTCATTAGGACTCGGTGGCAATCCCCCCCGACCAGTCACAGTAAACTCGTTCTCGGCCCCTTGGATGCAGGGATTTGCAGCAATTAACGCAGCCGGATTGACCACATTTTGCGGCAGTTCCACTAAACCTTGAACGGGATTGACTCCAACAGAACTAAATGTTACCGCCCCTTGCAAAGCCGCGCCGCCACTTTGGGAAATCGCGGCGATGTCGCTGCTGGGAAGCAGAGAAGTAGGACTTACTTGCAAGGCTGCAAATTGGGCGTCACTGAGCCCCAACCTGCTTCTGACTTGTTCGCGACTCGCTGCTGTAAAGCCGAAGACATTGGGGACATTGATATTCACGCGGCCGCCGCCTGCTGTGCCGGCGTTGGCTGTGATGTCGCTGTTTTCTTGCGGGAGGGCGACAAGAATGTCGCTGTTGATGTTGATATTGCCTCCGTCAGAAGTGCCTGCATCGGTGGTAATTCGGCTGTTGCGGCGCAATTGGATGTCTCGTGCTTGCAGGTTAATATTTGCTCCTGTACCTGATACAGTCGTACCGTCAATCATCGCTTTGTTGTCAAGAGCGATCGAATTTGCGACAACATTGATATTACCAGCCCGTCCGGTTCCCGTAGCCTGCACTGTCACTGTAGCTCCATCTCTGACTATTAATCGATCGGCATTCAGATTCAACGAACCCGCATTTGCCGTAGCATCGGGATTAGTACCAAATATCTTGCCCACCGAAGCATCAACTGTACTGACAAACAGACCATTATTTCCGCTGCCGCTGACCTCAATGCGATCGGCATTAACAGTAATATTCCCCACATCTCCTACACCCAAAGAACTCGTAGAAACTATCCCCCCATCCCGCACGGTTAGGCTTGGCGTATCAATACGAATATCCCCACCCCGACTAGAGCTCAAAGTTCCAGAAGTCAGGCCACTCGCATTCTGAATTCCGCTGCTCAAAAGTTGAGAAATGCCTGAAATTTCTACTGATTCAGTAGCCCTTATTGTTAAGTTTCCAGCAGGCCCCCCCTCCTGAGAAAACAAAAACCTGCCAACTAAAACACCCGTTCCCAATGTAAACGCCGAACCTCCCGAGAGAGTCAACCGCTTAGTATCGACGTTAATATTCCCCGCCCTGCCGTTAGAGGCGATACTCAGCGTGCTAATTCCGGTTGACACAACCGTTGTCGGGCCGCTGTTAGACAATTCTACTGATTCAGCAGCATTAATGTTAATATTCCCCGACGGGCCGCTGCTGTAGCTGGTGCTACCCAGAATAGAACCGTCGCGCATAATTAATTTCGCGACATCAACACTAATGCTTCCTCCCGCACCTGTACTTTCTTTAGCTGTCCCGTTGTTAATTCCAGAACCCACCATCTCAAAAGTATTGGCGCGAATGATTAAATTGCCGCCATTTCCACCGCCAAAAGTGATGCCGCTACCTACTACCCCATTGTTGAAAAGCAGGTGGCCGGTGTCGATCGTAATATCCCCCCCCGAACCAGCACCAGCACTAGCATTAAACAGCATCATTAGCGGGTCAAACGGGTCTGTAGTTCCCGATACCAAATATTTAATTGCAACCTCTTGATACCCCTCAACTCCCAGCCCGATCATTTCTACTGAATCAGCAGCGCGTAAATTGATATTGCCTCCTGCACCCTCTCCTAGAGTCAGGGTAGAAAATTGCGTGCCGTTTTCCACTCGCAACTTTTGAGCGCTGATATCGATACCTCTACCATCAATATTTCCCAGTGTCAGCGCATAAATTCGCGCACCGCTGAGGGCGACATTTCCACCTTTTAACTCTACTCTGCCGCCACCAATGCCGCTAGTGTCGATCAGTGAGCCATCGGCTATTTGAATATTGCCGAAGTTCTGAATATTATCATAATTAACAGTTAAATTCCCTTGCTGAGAAACAGGAGGAGTCAGTGCAAAATTAACTAAACCGGGACTGGCGGCGCTACCGAGTAAAATTTGTCCGCCGCTGGCGGTTAAATTACCACCTTGGAGTTGGATGTCACCGCCAATCAGTGCTAAAGTTTGACCTGGTTCTACTGCTAAACCAACTCGATCGCTAATCGGGATTGCCACAGCAGAGGCTGGAAGATTTACTTTGCCTACAGCCGTCGATTGGTTGACAATTGCACCGGGATTGTCTCTAAATCTTAAACCAACGGGAATATTAACGGTTAATAGCGGGGATGTTTGCGGGTTTTTGCTGCTGAATTCAAAACTGTTATTAAACACAATACTGTCTGCCGTTGAACCGATAAACGAACCGCGCAAATCTAAGCGCGCATTCGGCCCGAATATAATTCCTTTCGGGTTAATTAAAAATAAGTTGCCGTTGCCTAAAACTCCCAGAGTTCCTAAAATATTAGAAGAGTTGGGACCCGTAACGCGGGTGAAAATGTTGGTAATTCCGCTGGGATTTTCAAAATAAGCTCCCCGCCCTTCACGGATGTTAAATTCGCGCAAGCTGTGAAAGAGGTTAACGCCACGAGTTGCGCCGCCAGTGATTCTATCTGAGGGTAAGTTGTTGATAGTATCGGGAACAGTCCGCGAACTTTCCGGCCCCAGGGTATTATCGGGAATGATTTGGGCGAAGGTTTTCGAGGGAAATAGCAATAAGAAAACAAAAAGTAGGCCGGAAGACAAGCGAGACATAGCTTAAATCCTGTTATATAAATAATATCGTTTCCGGTTCCATCAGAATTATATATTTGGATTATATCAGTGCGATCGCCCCAGTCTTCGATCGACTCTCTTTCACCCCTAAAGTGGACTTTTCCCAAATATAATAAAGATAGCTGTTTTCAGTGCGACGTTTGAAGGTAACTCAGAGGAGGAACAGTCATGAGCTTGAATGAGTTGCCGGGAGCGGAGCTAATTCTACCTGGATTAAACGATCTTCATCATGGTAAAATGAATACAGTTGGGTCATTGTTAGTCGCGATCGCAGCAACGCGCCTAGCCGAAGCCGGCTTAGATGTTCCTAAAGATCGTCTAGCAGCAGAGCCAGAACTGACCCTGTATGCTCTTCTTGAAGATGAACGGGATGATGCCTACCTCTATTACAATGCTTTGCTGAATCGCCTTAATAGCTTTTGCAACGCACTTGAACTTCGTTATATAGCGGTTCTCAAAAAAGTGAGGTATGCCCTATGCCCATGAGTACCTCATCTTTCTGAGAAAGGCTATATGTATAAGCTATGAGAATTGGATGACGCTATTTCAAAAAACTTTTGCGCGATCGTATTAAAAACAAGATTGACAACCTTGCCTGATCCGCAGCCATAGGCTAAGATTTGGCAAAGGTCGAGAACACAATGACGATAATTCCAACTATGAACTACCGAAACCACATCACGGTCGAACCAAATAAACGCGGTGGTAAGCCTTGTGTACGCGGCTTGCGAATTACGGTTTATGAAGTGCTTGAGTACCTGGCTTCCGAGATGACCGAAGCAGAAATTCTCGATGATTTTCCCGATCTGACGCGAGAAGATTTAAAAGCCTGCATAGCTTATGCTGCTGACCGTGAGCGTCGGTTTATGACTGCTCCCTTATCCGCATGAAATTACTTTTTGATGAAAACTTGTCGCCCAAGTTACCGAATAGTTTGAGCGATCTTTTCCCAAATTCGCTTCACGTTCGAGATGTGGGCATGAAAGCGACGATCGACCCAGTAGTTTGGGATTATGCAAAAGACAATAATTTGATGATTGTCTCGAAAGACGCGGATATGCACGATCAGAGCTTAGTATTTGGGAATCCACCGAAAGTTATTTGGCTTCGCCTTGGAAACTGTTCGACATTGCAAGCTGAAAATTTGCTACGTCGGTATTTTAGCGCGATCGAGTTATTTTATGAAGACGAGACTTTATCGCTGCTTGCTTTATCATAATTGTACCGCAACTGTAATACAATTATAAGTTAGCTTGCTGGGTTGGCAGTATGGTGGCGGATGACAACCCAACTACGAGAGTTGAAACAAAACAGAGAACCACCCCCGTTAAGTAGTTCCCTGAATATATGTGCCACAAATTAGGAGACAGACCTATGTTCCAACAGCCGTAGGAAAAATTTCAGCAATAGGCTTAGGTAATGGAAGCGATTCGTCAATATTAAGGTCTATTCCATGTGCGATGTTGTATTCTCGCTGAATATCAGCAATTTCCTCTTCAGTCATCTTGTCAGCGGTGATTAAGTAATGAATCAGCTTACCTCCCTGCACTGGTGGCTGTTCTCCCCTAAGCATAGAACCGCTGGGAGCTACAAGAAAATTTGTCCAGATTCCTGATGACATTTGCCAATCTATTTTGCTGGCTCGTCGCACTGCCTCGCGCAGCGCCAATCGATTGTCGCGTGTTGCTGCAATTAGTCCTCTAAATAAAGCTAGTTGACCAACTGGTTTGAATAAGAGCGAGTAGGGTTGATCATCCTTTCGCATTTGAGGTATGCGACTGCTATCTTCAAGGGCTTCCTTATAGGGTTGTAAGCCGTCTAATACAACGTTCCAAAATTTTTCAACTGTTTCGTAGTAATGATTTAATTCTTCTTCTGATGGACGATTATTAGGGTCAAGTGCTACACCCTCGCTTTTAAGAATAAGCTTAACGGTTTCATACACAGCACTAATTGTCGTCAGCTTTTTGCTTCTTACCGCAAGTGCATTGCTCTTCCATTCAACAACATCGCTGCTTCCACGCGCTTTAACACCCAACGGCGCTCCTTCATTTAATAATTGGCGAGCAATGATGGCGCTACGGTCGTCTTCACTTGTAATAATGTTGTCGCCTCTGCTGGTTGGTTTTGCGTAGCGGTTAACCTTGTTAAATATCCGACGTGTTTTTTCATTGCTTTCATGCTGAATAAAGATGACGCAGACATCATCATTTGGCACATCCTCGCGGCATGATCCAATCACCTCACCTTTTATTACCTTCTCAAGAGCTAGAAGGCGATGCTGTCCATCAAGCATGATGAGGGAACCACCATCTATTGTAAGTACACCAATATTATCTGAGACTGATTGATAAGCGCGTGGAGCTTTATTAGATACCCAGTCTCTCAGACTATCAAAGTAAATTTCCCCCTTGTAGACTAATACAACCATTGCACCAAAAAATCGATCCTTGGACTCTGCTATGTAGGGAGCAATCTGCTCCTTAACTCGTTTTAGGTCTGGGTCGCGCTGTATCCGCTCTTCAATGCTCATTGTTGTCCACTCATCAAGTTCGCTAGCCGACCGCACTCCTTGTACTAGGTCACGAACTTTCATCGTTGCCTGATAGAAGTCAGTGTTGCCCAAATGTCCCTTTACGCCTGGAATGACTAAAGCCATAAAGCCTCTGCTGTGAATATAAGTTGAACAATGTACTAGATTTTACAAACAATTGGCTTGTTATCCTGTACTTTATTTATGTTTTCACAAAAAAGGTAGATTGTCAATACATTATCCGGTATGTTTTCACAAACATACCTTTGGATAGGCTATTTTGCTATAGCCCTAGCGTCCGGTTGCGACATCCCGCAGTTTAATCGTGCGATCGAGGCCGCCACTTAATAAAATTTGACCGTCAGCGCTAAAGATGAAAGTGTTGGGCGAAGCGAAGCGTAGGGTTCGATCGCACTCAACCCAACTTAAAATTTAGAAAGCAAAGTAATTAATCCGAAAGTATAAGCCTTTTTCCTGCAAAGTTCGATCGCCCGATCGAGCATTGATCAAAGGAATACCGTAGTCTAAACGCACATTCAACCGATCGCCCATCTGCCAAAGCAGCCCCAAACCCGCACCCAGCAGTTTATCCGAGTCAGGATTCGGGTTTTCCTCCGACTGGTTCCACCCTACCCCAAAATCGATAAACGGAGCGACTTGCAACAATCCTTGGACTTCCGGGACACGCCAAACCGGGATTCGCACTTCAGCCGACGCGATTGCACCGCTATCAGTTAACAGCAAATCTTGGCGGTATCCGCGCACGCTTTGAACGCCGCCGATCCCAATTTGTTCGAGGGAAAGCAGGGGGCGATCGGCTAATTGAATGTCAGAACGTACTATCAGCAAGGTTTCTGGCGCTAGCAGCCGCACGTACTGCGCTTGTCCGCGCCACGCCAAAAAGCGGCTGTCACGCCCGCTATCGTTCGCAGTCGCGCCGAACAGATTAGTGCCGAGGGAAAACTGCGATCGCGCCGCGAACACTTGGTTGGAACTCCGCTGCACGTATTCTTGAAAAAAGCGCACAGCCGAAACCCGGGTTTCGCCGCGATCGTTTGCTCCCGCCGAAAGCGCAAATCGTTCCCCCAACAGGAATGTATCGCTTTCTTGCCGTGAAAAACTCAGTCCCAAAGCCAAAGTGCGATCGGGCTTTTCGACAATCGGCTGGCGGTAAGTTAATTCGTAAGTCCGCGATTTCCCCTCAATTTCAGCAGCATCAAAGGGTTCCTCGATGATATTGGTGCTAGCAGCACTCGCAGCGAACCCAATCGTGCCGTTGCGCGCGTTGATGGGGACTGTGTAGCTGCCGTTAAATTCATTGCTGCCGTCGGTGTTAGCATAAGATACCTCTAATCCGTCGCCCAAACCGAGTAAATTAGCTTGATTGATGCGAACACCGCGCCGAAAACTGCCGACACTGGGCGATCGGTTGTTGTCTGCGAACACTTCAGCGCTAAAGCTGTCTGCTTCTTTGACGCGCACTTCTAAGCGGCTGTTTTCCGGGCGGCTTCCGGCTTGCAATTCGGCGGAAATATTAGCAATTAAGGGGTCTAGTTGCAGCAGTTGCAATGCTTCCAGCAGCCGAGATCGATTGAGGGGCCTTCTGGTAGCGCGCTCAAGGCGCGATCGCACATAATTGGAATTTAAGCGCCTGTTTCCAGTAATCACAATTTCATCTAATCCGCCTTCTACAATCCGAATTTTCACCACACCTCCTTCTCTCGGAAAGGTTTGGTTGGCGGGAATTACAGCGCCGGAATTGATGTATCCTGCCGCTACATATTTTTGAGTAACGGCTGCTTCTGCTGCGATCAGTTCAGCAAAGGTGATTTCGCGGCCCGCAAACTGTTGCGTAACTTCTGCGAGTTCGCGATCGCTAAAAGCTGTGTTGCCCTCAAATTCAAAGCCAGCGACCTTAATTGTACCCAGAATCCCCGGTCTAATTTCGCTGTCAACGGGTGTTGGCTGGGTGGGTTGGAGGGGAGACGGAGCAGGGGGTTGCGGCGGCTCAGGAGCTGGTAATTCGGGTTCTCGCGGCAAAATTGGGTTGGGCAGTTGACTGAGTTGCGAGGCTCGATCGATACCCAAATCAATTTTTTGTCGGTCAATATTTTCTTCTAGCTTTTGATCTGAGTTAAAAAGCTCGGTTTCTTGAGTTTTTGTGCTGAATGTGCGATCGGCCTGAGATGTTGCACCATTGTCAATAAGCCTTTTACGGGCGGGCAGGATGCCCACCCCACAAGAAAACTCACTCCTTGTGGAACAGGCATCTTGCCTGTTCTTGAGAATGGTGTAAGATGTCACATCGACTGAATTTGTCGCAGACGGCGGTAAGTCGGGAGTTTCCGCCCCCACCGATCGTTCTGACTGTGTGGGTAACTGTGTTTCCTCGTCTTTTATCGGCAAGTCTTCGCGTTTGTCAAAAGTGGTATCGTTGGGGGCTAAAGCTCGATCGCCTCCGCTGCTGACTGCTGCCAAATCCTCAACATTTGAGGTCAAAATTTCAACTGTGGTAGCGGATGTTTTCGCTGGTTTTCCCAACAAAACTAACCCAAAAATACCAGCGAATAAAAATAGTTTTTGCGATCGACAAGCCATAGAATATAATTATTATCTCGCTTAAGTGGGGGAAAATATTTTCAGGAACTTAGCACCCTCAAGTAAAAATCAATCTTAACAGCAAAAAAGGAAACAGCCGTCGCAGCCAACAGTTTCGGCGACACTACAAACCAAAAGGTCGATCGACGGCTGTTCATTTCCCAACACTTACGCACCAACCGGGTTCTTATCCGAAAAAATATCGTGTAAGTCGATCGTAAACGCTAAAAAAAAGCCGATATTTTGGGTTGCAAAACCTACGCTTTCATGCTAAGGCAGCGACCAGAACATTCTTGGGCGCCAGGGTAAACCAGAAACCGGGTTGTTTCCGAAAAGACGGGTTACAACTGAGATCTTGCACCATTCTCAATAATCTTTTTAAGAACAGGCAAGATGCCTGTTCCACAAGAGAGAAATTTTCTTGTGGAACAGGCATCTTGCCTGTTCTTAAGAATAGTGCAAGATGTGAGTTACAACCCGCAGAGCCACTAAAAAACCCGGTTTCTTTGATTTTGGTGCATCATATCGTTTCCGGTTGCATGGGAATAATAAAATCGAGTCAACAGTTAACACTCAACCATTCAGTTGTTCGACCCGCCCGTCAACAGTCCACAGTCAACAGTCAACAATTCCGGAGGAGTGAAACCGGAATTGATATCATACCAAACCCGACTTTAAGACCCCCTTTATTATTGAGTTGCGTCTACCCACCTCCTGTGCGTAGACGCCGTTTCAACCGCCAAGCCAGATAAAGGGGATTTGTAACTTTGAATTATGCAGAGCGGCCCGCACTAGCCGCAGCACCCATTTGAGCCCCGTCAGTCAATCCCACCAACTTAGCGCTCAACTCCCACATCCGCTCGCCTTTTTCATCATCGCGGGCCTGGGGAGAAACCTTCTGTACAAAAGACTTACCATCTTTTTTCTGGCGGTTCCCCCAACTCCAATAAGCCCCAGATTGCTTGTATTCGGGATCTGCAACCACCATCGCCAGCCTTTCCCCCGCCAACTCCTGCGAAACGTAACCCCCGGTGATATTCTTCTGAAACAGCGGGAACAGCTTCTGGAACAAAGGATAGTGGTTGCGGAACAGCGGCGTATCCGCAACGCATCCCGGATAAAGCGAAGTGAAAGTAATCCCCGTGGATTCATGAAAGCGGCGGTGCAATTCCCGCATCGTCAGCACGTTGCAAACTTTGCTATCTTTGTAAGCCTTGACCGGTTCAAACTTCTTGCCGTCAACCATCGAAATCGGGTCTTTGAAATCCGCTTCAAAACCCTCAAACTTGCCCAAATCCGGGCGCGGCGGAATCTTCCCGCCCAACTCGTCTGGATTGTGAGTCACGGTTCCCAAAATCACGATTCTCGCATCGGAATAATAGGAAGGCTTCATATTTTCCATCATCAGGTTGCACAGCAGGAAATGACCCAGGTGATTGGTAGTCATCGTCAACTCGTAACCCTCCGGGCTCCGCAGCGGTTCCTTAATCAAAGGCATATAAATGGCGGCGTTGCACACCAAAGCGTCCAGAGGCCGGCCGCTGGCCTTAAATGCCCGAGCAAACCTACGCACGCTCTCCAAATCGCCCAAGTCAATCTCCATGATTGAGAAACTGCCTTCAGGTATGCCCAACTCTCGGGCGGCGTCTCCGGCTTTCCGCACGTCCCGACAGGCCATGACTACGTGCCATCCCTTGTCTGCGAGAGCTTTCGCGCCGTACAAACCGACGCCGGAGGAAGCGCCGGTAATGATAACCGTTGATTTGTGATTTTGTGCCATCTTGTTAAAAGCGCTTCCGCTATTGATTTTTTTCAGGCACTCAAACGCTGAGCTAGCAGCTTGGATGTTTTGAAGTACCCTATGGTTATTAGGATATGGGGAAACGTTCTCGATCTCAACCGGGATGCTCTCACTTTTGCAGCCAAGCTAGAAATTCGAGGCAGGGGACGGGAGGCAGGGGGCAGGAGGCAGGAGACAGGAGGCAGCAGGCAGAAGAAGTGTTTTTACAAATAATAAATACTCGCTTTCAACGGGCGATGAAAATTAAATATGAGTCCAACTCCGACTCTTATTTTGAGAAATTAACCATACATCTTTTAGGGGCGGGTTGACCATTATATATGATGCACTTACTCGGTATTTATTGATCAACCCGCCCCAACCAACTCAACTAAGAAATAGCTGCCGGTTCCTCATAGGTAGGGAAATCGATATAACCTTCAGGCCCAAAAGAATACCAGACGCCGACTTCAGCAAGCGGATTGAGCGGCCAACCATTAGTAAAACGCTCTACCAAGTCAGGATTGCTGATAAAATCCCGACCAAAAGCTATTAAATCTGCAACTTTGCTGCTCAGGGCCGTTTCAGCCTGTTCTTGAGTATATCCGCAGTTGCCAACGAGCGGTCCTGTAAATACATCGCGAAACTCTCCTATCATCATCGGCTTTCCCAATTCATGAAAGCCAAAAGCCAAACCGTCCACCAAGTGAAGGTAAGCTAAATCATAGGCATTTAACTGCCCTGCAAAATACATAAAATCTTCTCGATAACTGGGAGAACCCATGTCATTGAAAACACCGTTGGGAGAAAGTCTAACTCCCACTTGGTTTGCCGGAAATACTGTGATAATCGCCTCCACAATTTCCTTAAGAAAACGGTAACGGTTTTCAACTGAGCCGCCATAGGAATCAGTGCGGTGATTAGTTTTGGTTTGCAGGAATGTGTCAATGAGATAGCCGTTTGCCGCGTGAATTTCTACACCGTCAAAACCTGCCATTTTTGCTCGTTCTGCCGCCTTGCGATAATCTTCTACAACCAGGGAGATTTCATCGGTTTCTAGAGCGCGGGGGGTTTCGTAGGGTTGTTTACCTAGAGGGGTATGAATGCCTTCTCCGTTTATTTTGATGGCAGATGCTGCAACTGGCAATTGATTGTTTTGATGAAAACTGCTGTGGGAAGCTCGTCCGCAGTGCCAAAGCTGCATGAAAATCGGCGTTTCGTGGGCATGAACCGCAGTCACAACTTGTTTCCAAGCTTCGCCTTGCTCGTCTGAATAAATACCGGGGGTATTGAGCCAACCATTAGCTTGAGTAGAAACCACTGTGGCTTCTGTAATGATTAAACCAGCGGAGGCTCGCTGAGTGTAATACTCTGCCATCAAGGCGTTGGGCATCCGCGCTTCACCGGCTCTGGATCTCGTCATGGGTGCCATGACTACCCGGTTTTTTAAGGGTAAATCTCCGATTTTGAAGGGACTGAGTAGGAGTGGAGAAGTTGTTTGATTGGTCATAATTTGGGTATTTTTTCAACTGAATAATCTGGGAAATCACATATAGCAACCGCCCGTGTTAGGACGCAAGGCGCAAGACATCCAAGGGTCGCCAAAATGTAAGCAATCAAACTCATCAAGCTGTTTACGAATTTGACTTTTTAGCCAAGACTCTTCTTTGTAAAACTCTGGAGAGTATGGCGGTAAATATAATAGTCTACACCGTGCTGTTTGAATCAATTCCTGAATCCGACCACTTTTATCAAATGTGAGATGATCCATGAGCACCACCTGTGCTGTGAGAAGTGTTTGAAGTAAACTTGTTTCCGGCGAAGAAGGAGTCAGGAGTCAGGAGTCAGGAGAAGAATACCCTCTTTCCTCCTGTCTCCTCCTCTGGTGAATACTTCCGAAAGTTTCAATCCCTGATAGGGTTTTAGGTTGTTTTCGGCGGGATTAGCAGCTATCACGCCCAAAGAAGATAGGTTTCAATCCCTGATAGGGTTTTAGGTTTTTTCCGGCAATGTTACCGGTTCGGATTCTGTTACGGAATCGGGTTTCAATCCCTGATAGGGTTTTAGGTTTTTTCCGGCGAGAGGCGATAGCTCCCTTGACTTGCGAGTCAGAGTTTCAATCCCTGATAGGGTTTTAGGTTTTTTCCGGCAAATATGTGTGCCAAATTGAAATCTACCAAGATGTTTCAATCCCTGATAGGGTTTTAGGTTTTTTCCGGCCTGACTTATTGCGTGGGTATTTAGATTTAGATTTGGAGGCAGTTTCAATCCCTGATAGGGTTTTAGGTTTTTTCCGGCTAATCGCCATCCATAGAGAAAGTGGGGAATGTGCGTTTCAATCCCTGATAGGGTTTTAGGTTTTTTCCGGCGTTAGAGGAAGAGATAGCCATCGGTGCTGATGGCTGTTTCAATCCCTGATAGGGTTTTAGGTTTTTTCCGGCGTGTAGCCATAGTTAGCAAAAATAGAGGCTGAAGTTTCAATCCCTGATAGGGTTTTAGGTTTTTTCCGGCCGAATCCTAGCGGAGTGTTTTGAGGTGGGCGAACGCGTTTCAATCCCTGATAGGGTTTTAGGTTTTTTCCGGCTCGGATTGACCTCCATTTGCTGTTGTGTACGTCCTTAGTTTCAATCCCTGATAGGGTTTTAGGTTTTTTCCGGCATAGCTTGTACAATGCTAAGTGAATGCTATTGAAGTTTCAATCCCTGATAGGGTTTTAGGTTTTTTCCGGCATATGTTCAGTTTCGACAAATGGATTTGTCAAAAAATGTTTCAATCCCTGATAGGGTTTTAGGTTTTTTCCGGCTTAATTCTTTGTTAGAAGTACCGACACTAGCTAATCGCTCCTTGTTTCAATCCCTGATAGGGTTTTAGGTTTTTTCCGGCTTGGCTTGTCGTTTATCGAAAACTTGACCGAATCTAGTTTCAATCCCTGATAGGGTTTTAGGTTTTTTCCGGCAATGGGCGGTATTGTGTATGTAAATCTTTTTCTTCATGTTTCAATCCCTGATAGGGTTTTAGGTTTTTTCCGGCGGTATTCCATGCGATCGCCATTCTCGGCAAAAGGGTTTCAATCCCTGATAGGGTTTTAGGTTTTTTCCGGCTTTGGGCATCAAGCCTAGTACGGGATTCCCAATGGTAGTTTCAATCCCTGATAGGGTTTTAGGTTTTTTCCGGCTGTACAATTCTGGCTCTCTCCCGGTCATTCTGGAGTTTCAATCCCTGATAGGGTTTTAGGTTTTTTCCGGCTTTAGCTCGTCAACCAGTTTCTTAATTGTCATGGCGTTTCAATCCCTGATAGGGTTTTAGGTTTTTCCGGCAATTTATCTAAACAAGTCCCTGTAAATGTTGACCTTTCAAGTTTCAATCCCTGATAGGGTTTTAGGTTTTTTCCGGCTTATAAGATCTCGTTACCTGGCACAACGATCGTGCTAGTTTCAATCCCTGATAGGGTTTTAGGTTTTTTCCGGCCTCAGCGCCTGATTCGCACAGCCTTCGACGACGAAATAGTTTCAATCCCTGATAGGGTTTTAGGTTTTTTCCGGCATGATAAACAAATGTACGAGTAATGTCAAGTGTTTCAATCCCTGATAGGGTTTTAGGTTTTTTCCGGCCAAACCCCTTTAAGCAAGACCGCCCAGACACCTCGGAGTTTCAATCCCTGATAGGGTTTTAGGTTTTTTCCGGCTTGGCTGTATTACATCAACTGGACGCATAGCACTTGTGTTTCAATCCCTGATAGGGTTTTAGGTTTTTTCCGGCTTCAATAGTTATTAAAGGAGGAGTGATGACAGTTGGTTTCAATCCCTGATAGGGTTTTAGGTTTTTTCCGGCCGAATTGGCTCCATAATATCTGTAGGGAATAAAATTGTAGGGTTTCAATCCCTGATAGGGTTTTAGGTTTTTTCCGGCTCGGGTTAACCGCCCGCCACCGCATTTAGCAGTTTAATTATATTTCAATCCCTGATAGGGTTTTAGGTTTTTTCCGGCGCGGATTAAAAGGGAGTGACTATCTTCGCATTTTCGGGTTTCAATCCCTGATAGGGTTTTAGGTTTTTTCCGGCCGCAACGACAAGCGACCCTTAATGTCCGACCTCAAGGTTTCAATCCCTGATAGGGTTTTAGGTTTTTTCCGGCCGGGCGGTTAACCCGAAAGGCAATACTGTTGTGTTTCAATCCCTGATAGGGTTTTAGGTTTTTTCCGGCTTTATGGTAAAATTTAAAGC
This sequence comes from Microcoleus sp. S13_C5, assembly GCF_036700845.1. NCBI lineage: Bacteria > Bacillati > Cyanobacteriota > Cyanophyceae > Oscillatoriales > Microcoleaceae > Microcoleus > Microcoleus sp. S13_C5. The sequence continues at coordinate 4,047 of NZ_JAUBPR010000115.1, read as the reverse complement.
ACCCATTAGCCTGTAAAGGTTTCAATCCCTGATAGGGTTTTAGGTTTTTTCCGGCTTGAGGGAGCGATCGAAGTAGATTCTGAATCCCTAGAGTTTCAATCCCTGATAGGGTTTTAGGTTTTTTCCGGCGTGTGCTTGCACAGATTCGTTATCATTCCCGTGATGACGTTTCAATCCCTGATAGGGTTTTAGGTTTTTTCCGGCAAACATGGTTTTGAGCCGTGTTTAATGCCTAAAAGGTGTTTCAATCCCTGATAGGGTTTTAGGTTTTTTCCGGCGGTAGTATTCTTTCTATATGGTTGCCGATTGTGCTGTTTCAATCCCTGATAGGGTTTTAGGTTTTTTCCGGCTCAATTAGCTGCTATTGATGAAAGAAATGCTGCAAGGTTTCAATCCCTGATAGGGTTTTAGGTTTTTTCCGGCGAGAAATACACAAACAAAGCAATGCCAAATTTAGTTTCAATCCCTGATAGGGTTTTAGGTTTTTTCCGGCTAAACTAATGCGAATATTAACACTGATCGTATTCTCCGTTTCAATCCCTGATAGGGTTTTAGGTTTTTTCCGGCTTCCTCCCTAGGTGTCGATAAAAATAGTTTCGTGAGTTTCAATCCCTGATAGGGTTTTAGGTTTTTTCCGGCTGTACTCGTCAAGGGATATTAGTCATGCAGGTTTCCAGTTTCAATCCCTGATAGGGTTTTAGGTTTTTTCCGGCTTCCGCTTGGACTTTTGCTACCGAAATATTATCAGTGTTTCAATCCCTGATAGGGTTTTAGGTTTTTTCCGGCAATGTATACTTGGCGCTCAACTACGACTGGCACTTCGTTTCAATCCCTGATAGGGTTTTAGGTTTTTTCCGGCTTTACTTTATAGAAGAAGGAGTTAAACCTCAGTAGTTTCAATCCCTGATAGGGTTTTAGGTTTTTTCCGGCTTCAGGGTGTTAAGAGCTACTGCGGCAAATATTGTTTCAATCCCTGATAGGGTTTTAGGTTTTTTCCGGCTCGCCCCCCGGAAGAAGTGGCAAATCGCGACTCATTAAAGTTTCAATCCCTGATAGGGTTTTAGGTTTTTTCCGGCGCGCAGTAGCTTCCTGAGCGTCCTGTTTAATGTCTGACGTTTCAATCCCTGATAGGGTTTTAGGTTTTTTCCGGCCTTGATACACCACCACAAGCGACTATCTATGGTTGGGTTTCAATCCCTGATAGGGTTTTAGGTTTTTTCCGGCTGGTAATCCCAATTTCGGGTTGTTCCCGATCGGTGGGTTTCAATCCCTGATAGGGTTTTAGGTTTTTTCCGGCCCGGGGAGAGGTCGCAAGTCGTCCGGCAACCAGTAGGGGTTTCAATCCCTGATAGGGTTTTAGGTTTTTTCCGGCGTAACAATTCGATAATCGCAAACCAGCCTTCTTTGTTGTTTCAATCCCTGATAGGGTTTTAGGTTTTTTCCGGCGTTGACGCTCGCTGAAGCGCGGAGTATTAGCTTGCGGTTTCAATCCCTGATAGGGTTTTAGGTTTTTTCCGGCTGCTTCCAAAAATACTCCACAGTGCGTTTGTTTCTGTCGTTTCAATCCCTGATAGGGTTTTAGGTTTTTTCCGGCTCATCGGTCTTGACTTGAGAATGAGAGGGGTACGGTTTCAATCCCTGATAGGGTTTTAGGTTTTTTCCGGCCCAGTCCAATATACCATTCCGGAGGGCCGTTACCGTTTCAATCCCTGATAGGGTTTTAGGTTTTTTCCGGCTGGGGTAATCTCTACCCTCAGCTTGATAAAAGGAGTTTCAATCCCTGATAGGGTTTTAGGTTTTTTCCGGCAATGGCGGTGGTCACTCCGAATGAGAGGAAGTACGTTTCAATCCCTGATAGGGTTTTAGGTTTTTTCCGGCAGGAAATTGAGCGCGGTCAAATTCAAATCTAGGCGTTTCAATCCCTGATAGGGTTTTAGGTTTTTTCCGGCAGTGGCGCTGCTGGGCTAGCGTAGCGCCGTCCAGAGTTTCAATCCCTGATAGGGTTTTAGGTTTTTTCCGGCGGCGGTGGGCGGAATTGTGATCGGCAACCATTTTGCAGGTTTCAATCCCTGATAGGGTTTTAGGTTTTTTCCGGCGCGAATTCAACCCCGCCGCCGGTGTCGTCTATCAGGTTTCAATCCCTGATAGGGTTTTAGGTTTTTTCCGGCGCGACGTGGATTATTGAGAATATTCTCAAAATGAAGGGGTTTCAATCCCTGATAGGGTTTTAGGTTTTTTCCGGCTGGTCGCTCTAACTGAGTCCATTGCCCTGGATGGTTTCAATCCCTGATAGGGTTTTAGGTTTTTTCCGGCGCCTCTACACCAGCCTTGAATCGCTGCGAGCGGGTTTCAATCCCTGATAGGGTTTTAGGTTTTTTCCGGCTTGGTCAGTCCGCAGTCATAAGCCAATTGTTTTAGTTTCAATCCCTGATAGGGTTTTAGGTTTTTTCCGGCATATAGTGGTACCAAATCGTCCCGAGAAACATAGATAGTTTCAATCCCTGATAGGGTTTTAGGTTTTTTCCGGCGTTCGCCTTTCCAGTAGCCAAAGGAGTTGTCAAAGGTTTCAATCCCTGATAGGGTTTTAGGTTTTTTCCGGCAGTTGCCTGTTTGCGTGGCGATCGTTAAATCGTTGCCGTTTCAATCCCTGATAGGGTTTTAGGTTTTTTCCGGCTATTTCATCAGTTACCACCTCCAATCGCCACTATGTTTCAATCCCTGATAGGGTTTTAGGTTTTTTCCGGCTTTGTAGGAAATGTAGGGGTGATTACTACATTTTTAAGTTTCAATCCCTGATAGGGTTTTAGGTTTTTTCCGGCCCATCCTGGAGTAGGCTTTGTAAGTTTATCTGGCAGTTTCAATCCCTGATAGGGTTTTAGGTTTTTTCCGGCCAAACTCCGATGTAAGATTTGCTCTCATCCTGAGTTTCAATCCCTGATAGGGTTTTAGGTTTTTTCCGGCTAGTAAGTGACTTAGAAAAACGAGCGGTACTCATGTTTCAATCCCTGATAGGGTTTTAGGTTTTTTCCGGCGATTACTCGGAAGCCAAGGTGCGGCCCTACCTCGGTTTCAATCCCTGATAGGGTTTTAGGTTTTTTCCGGCTCTTGGTTTTCCCAGGCATAGAGCAAAAGCGCTGTAGTTTCAATCCCTGATAGGGTTTTAGGTTTTTTCCGGCGATTACTCGGAAGCCAAGGTGCGGCCCTACCTCGGTTTCA
>NZ_JAUBPR010000115.1:0-731 GCF_036700845.1 Microcoleus sp. S13_C5 | reverse complement strand
ATCCCTGATAGGGTTTTAGGTTTTTTCCGGCTTGCCGCTGAAAATCTGGAAGAGGTGGTCGGGTTAGTTTCAATCCCTGATAGGGTTTTAGGTTTTTTCCGGCAGAATCTTTACTAAGTCAAGGTGAATCGCGATCGAGTGTTTCAATCCCTGATAGGGTTTTAGGTTTTTTCCGGCTGATAGTGCCAGCTTTGAGCAGCATGATTGCCGCCGTTTCAATCCCTGATAGGGTTTTAGGTTTTTTCCGGCCTCGTAGCCGCCAATTATATGCGCGCAGGCTATGGTTTCAATCCCTGATAGGGTTTTAGGTTTTTTCCGGCAAAATCGGACTTTTGAGCTTACAAGAATCTATGGTTTCAATCCCTGATAGGGTTTTAGGTTTTTTCCGGCCCTCGTGGTGATACCCAAAAGCAATGCGGAGTTTCAATCCCTGATAGGGTTTTAGGTTTTTTCCGGCCTGCGCTTTGATCTTGATTCCTTTGGGCCTTTAAGTTTCAATCCCTGATAGGGTTTTAGGTTTTTTCCGGCCCCCCTCGGTGATGAGGGGGAAAGTAGGATAGAGTTTCAATCCCTGATAGGGTTTTAGGTTTTTTCCGGCTCAAGCCCTCTACTCAAACAAAAAGCTTCCATAGTTGTTTCAATCCCTGATAGGGTTTTAGCGGGACTTAAACATAAAATACGATAAAAATAGGTTATAATGCTTACATAGCAAGCATATAACGTTAAAAAAT
>NZ_JAUBPR010000114.1:0-21053 GCF_036700845.1 Microcoleus sp. S13_C5 | reverse complement strand
TCTTTGAACACAACTTGATATTTTTTATTATATCATATTAGTTGTTTGTGTAATTAATTTTGTTTGACTACTTATATACAAAAATCCAAACAAGGAATTGGCAATGTTAGAAACTGAGGGCGATCGGGAAGCACGGCAGCGCATTGAACAGGCGCAGCAAGAGGGAGCAATAACACTCGATCTTAGTAATCTGAAACTGACGGAACTGCCAGAGGCGATCGCCTCTCTCACCCAGTTGCAAAAGCTTTACCTCAACAACAACAAACTGACGGAACTGCCAGAGGCGATCGCATCTCTCACCCAGTTGCAATGGCTTGACCTCGGCAACAACCAACTGACGGAACTGCCAGAGGCGATCGCCTCCCTCACCCAGTTGGAACTGCTTAACCTCCGAAACAATCAACTGAGGGAGCGGCCAGAGGCGATCGCCTCGCTAACCCAGTTGCAACTACTTGACCTCTCCCGCAACCAACTGAGGGAACTGCCAGAGGCGATCGCCTCCCTCACCTGGTTGGAAACGCTTTTCCTTTACAACAATCAACTTAGGGAACTACCGGAGGCGATCGCCTCCCTCACCCATTTGCAAGAGCTTTACCTCCAAAACAACCCTCTCAATCCTGACCTCGCTGCTGCCTATGAGCAAGGCACTGAAGCCGTCTTGCAATACCTGCGGGCAAAGGCAGAAGCAAAGATCACCCTGAATGAAGCTAAGCTGATTTTGATTGGTGAAGGCGAGGTGGGCAAAAGTTGTCTGTTGGGAGCATTGCGCGAGGATGAATGGCTAGAAAGTCGTCCCACCACTCACGGCATTGAAATTAAACCAGTTATCCTCACCCATGCCGACAGTGGCACACAAATATCACTCAATGGTTGGGATTTTGGCGGTCAACCGGTTTATCGATCGACACACCAGTTGTTTTTCAGTACACCAGCCGTGTATCTGGTGGTGTGGAAGCCGCGGGAAGGTCCCCAGCAGGGCTTTGTCAAAGAGTGGATTACCCTAATCAAGCATCGCGCACCGGATGCCAAGGTGCTAGTAGTCGCCACCCACGGCGGCCCCGCACAGCGACAACCCGACATTGACAGACAGGAAATTCAGGATCGATTCGGCAGCGATACGGTGCTTGACTTCTTCCATATAGACAGCAAACCTGACCTTCAGAACTCCTGCACCGGGCTGGCAGAATTAAAACAAAAGATTGCTAGTGTCGCCGCATCTCTTCCCGAAATGGGACGTTCCGTTCCCGCCAAGTGGCAGCGAGTGCGGGAAATCTTGCAGACAAACGACAAAGCCTATCTGCCCTACAATGATGTCCTTGCCATCTGCGCTCAACACGGAATCGATAAAGAACAAGCAGAACTTTTCCTTCGCATTTCCCATACCTTGGGGCAGATCATCCATTACCATTACGATCCAATACTGCGGGATCTCGTCATCCTCAAACCCGATTGGCTAGCAAAGGCAATCAGCTTCGTACTCGATGATGAAACAACCCGCCGCCGCAACGGTTTAGTAGATTTTGAGCATCTGGGCGAATTATGGAGCAATCCCCCGTTTCCAGGCGAGGACGGCTACCCGCAAGAACTACATCCCATCTTTCTCAAGCTGATGGAACGCTTCGATTTGTCCTACCGCGTCGTGCTCGACCCAGCTAAACCCAGCAATACCAGCTTGATTGCTCAACTTGTACGCGATACACGCCCGGAATTGCCCAATTGGGGAGAGCAACCGGAAGCCGGAGACAGACAACAAGTGCAAATCTGCCGGATTGTGGACGATCGAGGACAACTTGCAGTAGCAGAAGGATTGTTTTACCAGTTGATTGTGCGCTTGCACAAATACTCAGTGGGGCGCTGCAATTACGAAAAAAGTATCCATTGGCAACGGGGTTTGATGCTTGATAACGACTACAACGGTCGGGCTTTGCTGGAATATGTGGACACCGATGTAAAAATTACCGTGCGGGCGGCTTATCCAGAACGGTTCTTGTCTTATCTCACGGAAGAGATTAAATGGCTAGTCGAGAATTTCTGGGAAGGATTGCGATGTAATGTGATGGTTCCCTGCATTGCGACCTGCGGTATGAATTCGCCTGGAAACGGGCTATTTGAGGTTGAGAAACTAATTGAGAGCAAAAAGAAGAATCGTCATGAGTATCCATGTCCGATTTCCGGCTGTGGTGAATGGCAAAACATCGATCATCTGCTGAATAACGCGCCGACTGCTCAACCCTCATCGCCAAAAATCGGCATTCAGCAGTTCCGAAATATTGTCAAAGACGAGCTAAAAATTATCCGCAAAGATTTAGTGATTGTCGATCGTCGAGGTCAAGAACGCTTTCAGTCATTGTCTCAGGAGCAGCGGATCATTCTCAGCAAAGTCGATGAGGAATTTGCGTCACTGATGCAAATGTTCACCGATGAAGCGAAAGATGGCCCGCGCCTGTTCAGTTTCAAGCCCGTCGATCCGAAGTTTTTCGATAGCCCAAAATGGATAAGGACAAAATTGCAAATTACCCTCTGGTGCGAACACTCTCGTCAACCGCTTCCAGCCTTAAATCCTAACGACAAGAAAAAGGGAGTTTATGAATTGGAAGTGTCGCGCCAATGGTTTACCAAAGCAGCCCCCTATCTCAAAATTTTGAGCGGAACCCTGAGTCTAGTCTTACCTGTCGCGAATTCCGCAGCTAAGTTCATGCTAGATGATGCCACTTTCAAAGGGATTGAAGAGGGACTCGATTTAGGACAAAAAAGCATCGAGTCTACCTTGAAAGGAAGCGATTTAGCGACTAATTTGTCTACCGAAAGTGATGCCCCGGATTGGCAACAGGGCGAAGCAGCCATCCGCGCCCAAGGCTCGATTTTGCGAGAATTACACGCCCTGCTAAAAGCAAAAGATCCTGGTTTTGGTGGTTTGGTGCGGGTGCAGAACAGACGCCGCGAATTTCTGTGGGTTCACGAGCAGTTTGTAGATGAGTATTAAGATTTTTATCTTGACACCATTATTGCGATCAGGTGATAATTTAAACAGGAAATCTCAGGTTGCCATGCTCTGCCTGGAAGGAGAGCAATACCAAATCCAACATCTAAGCATCTAATCTTCAAGCCGGCCTGGGAATGAGGAAATAGTCTCGCTAAATGTCCTGACTGTTATTTCCCGGCCTAAATCCTGAGCTAGTAAATCGATACCGTCAATAACTTTATTTGGCTCTGCGATACTCAAAACCTCATAGCATTTTTCCCGATAATCGGGACGATCTTGGAAATACTGAATCGCTCGATCGAGTGGTTCCATAACTTGATAAGCTGCTTCCGCTTTGTCGATCGCCCTTTGGGGAATCGGAGTCGCTAACCTTTGCATAGCCAAGTCGATTAAATCTCTAGAATTTACCCGATCGCTCGGCCATCGATCGGCATTTGCCAAAAGCTTTTCTGCTATACTATCAATTTGATTCAAACAAGGAACAGGCGACCAATTTGGATAATTTGGTTCGCCAAACTCAATTCGCCCTTCACAAACCATCTCGAATTTAATAGTAGTGCCGTCAACAATAACAGGAAATCTTATCCCATACTGGTTGGCTTGAATATCGTTCGGGAGAACAATGCGTGAAGCGAAGCTATCCCCAAGGGAATCGCGACTAGCAAAAATAGCATCATAGCCTCCTTCGGCAACTTTTCGGCGCAGGAGACGGTAGCCATCATCCATCGGACACATAAAGTCAATATCCTGGCTCAACCGATATTCTCCGTGTTCCATACTTACCAACGTTCCTCCGCCAAAATACGCCCGACATTCCTGTAGAAATTCGACATTCAAATGGCTGAGTACAGTTAATATCTTTTGATGAATTTCGCGTTTAAACATTGCTTGAGAACTTACCCAATTTTCGGGAGTTTTTGGCGAGCCACTGCTTCCCAGTTCCGCTATTAACCAAGATTGATGCTGTTGACTAATTGCTTGAATAAAAGCCAGTTCCTCAAAGCTAGGTTTTCCCAACACTCCCCAATAATGCCAGCCGGATTCGTAGCGGCATAGCATTTCCTTGAAACTCAATTTTTTGACATCAGCAATTTGCCAGCAGATAGCTTGAAGAAATGGGAGTTCTGCAGGAACTTTAAATGCGGTTGCTATTTCTTGATTGTTCATCTGCTTTCGGCAAAAGCGAGGCAGAGCCTCTGGAACTGCGTTACCAGGCAGAGCCTGGTAACTAGGGATTTTCTTCCAGTCCGCCTTTGCGGACTTTGTTTGTGGAGCATCCGAATTCTATTCGGCGGGTTCGATTCCGTAGGTTCCTAACTTCTCGATAAAATCTCTTCGAGTGCTAATTTTAGCGTCGGATATTGATATTGAAAACCGCTAGCTAAAGTTTGTTTAGGCAACACTTTCTGCCCTTCCAAAACAACTTTTGCCCCGTCTCCCAACAGCAATTCTAAAGCAAAACTTGGCACCGGCAACCAAGAAGGTCGCTTTAAAACTTCCCCTAAAGTTTGACACAATTCATTCATCCGCACCGGATTCGGTGCCGTCGCATTCAAAACGCCTTGAACTTGCGAATTTTGCAAAGCATACAGAATTAAATCAACCACATCCTCGCGATGAACCCAAGAAAACCACTGTTTCCCAGTGCCCAGCGGCCCGCCTGCAAATAGTTTAAAAGCTGGCAGCATTTTTGCCAACGCGCCTCCCATTCCCAAAACTATCCCCAGCCGCAAAATTGCTAACCGCGTTCCCGCATTTTTTGCAGGTTGGGCGGCTGCTTCCCAGTCTTTGCACACTGTTGCTAAAAAATCGTTTCCCGCATGGCTAGTTTCGTCAAACTCAGCGGTTTCGCTGGTTCCGTAATAGCCGATCGCCGATGCGCTAACAAACACAGATGGTCTAGGATTAGCATTGACGATCGCCTCCACCAATTTTGCCGTCGTCAGTCTGCGACTGTCCAGAATTGCCTGCTGGCGCGCCTCCGTCCACCTTTCCTCCGCAATCGGAACCCCAGCTAAATTGACAACAGCGTCGCAGCCCGCGATCGACTTTTGCCAATCACCAGACTCCGCAGGAGTGTAGGCGACAACTTCCAAATTCGGATAAGCTGAAGCCGGAAAAACTCGCCCAGCCTTCGCCGCATCCCTGCTCAAAACCACAACTTGATGTCCCGCAGCTTGCAGCTTCTCCACCAGCCGACTACCTACAAATCCCGTTGCTCCCGCGATCGCTACTTTCATCTTTTACCAATAATGCACAGTTCTAGCAGTTTAGACGATCGTCCAAACTTGTTTTGAATTATACAAAAATAAACAGCAGCCTCGATCGCCTCCCCACAAGCTTTCTGTATTTTGATTAAACTGATATGGGACGCGAGGAAAACAAACCATGCCTGCAAAAAAATCAAAGCTTCTAATTGCTGCCTCTATCGCCGCAGCAGGTAGCGCTGCGGTCTACTTTTACTTCCAGGGTTTGAGCCAACAAGTATCCAACCCTCAAGACAGCGCCAAAGTTGTACCCGACGAAGCAATGATGGCCGCGTTTATCTCCCCCAATCCCCAAGCGTTGTCACAATTGCAGCGATTTGGCACGCCAGGGGCTCAAAAGTTGATCGGTCAGGGTTTGAAGGCCTTTCAAGAACAAAGCTTGGCAGGTACTCAAATCGACTTTGACAGGGACTTAAAGCCTTGGTTAGGGGGGGTGATGGTCGCTTTGCTACCCCCTGATGCTGTGACGAATACAGAGCCTCCAAAACTGCTGGTAGTAGTCAGCGTCAAAAATAAAATTAGTGCTTGGAATTTTGCGAATAAATTAAAATCTCAGCCCGGTGCAACAACTCAAGAAACCGAGTATAAAGGAGTTAAAATTTATGAGATTGCAGAGCCAACTGGCAAGCGCTACAGTGTAGCTTTGCTGAACGACCAATTAGTGATGGCTCCTTTGAAAAAACCTGTGGAATTGGCGATCGATACTTTTAAAGGAGAACCCTCCCTCGCTACGCAGCAGAGTACAACGAAGTTTTTTGCAGAGAGTGCTGGTGTCAAAAATCCGATCGCAACTGTTTATATTGCTGACTATCCTGCTGCAATTGAGCAATTGAAAGCTAATTTGCCCGCAGATATCCAGTTGCCTTGGACAGTGTTTTCCCAGTTCAAACAAGTTAAGTCTTTGGTGGCGGGAATTGGGGCGGATAGTGCTGGATTGAGGGTAAAAACTATCGCTCAGTTAGACCCTAAATTCGTCCACCAAAATCCACAAGTCCCCTCAAAATTGTTACCCAGATTTCCCGGCGAAACTATTGCTTTAGTCGGCGGTAAGAGACTCGATCAAATTTGGTCGCAAGCAACCGCAGAGGCAAAAGATAGCCCGGAAATTGACAGGGGAGTTCAGCAGGTGAGGGATAGTTTTAAACGCTTGGATTTGGATGCAGATCGAGATGTTTTTGGTTGGATGAATGGGGAATTTGCGATCGGGGCGATCGGTTCCAATCAAGGGATTTTGTCTCAGTTGGGGATGGGGGCGGCGATGATTTTTGAAACGAGCGATCGCCCTGCTGCCGAAGCAACTCTGAAAAAACTCGATGCGATCGCCAAAAGCAATCCTACAGTCAGCGTCGCCCCCAGACAAGTTCAAGGCAAAGAAGTTACCGAGTGGCAAATACCCCAGCAAGGCACTTTATTCGGGCACGGTTGGCTGAATGAAAATTCTGTGTTTGTAGCTTTCGGCGGGCCTTTAGTTGATGTGATTACTTCGACGCCGCCCCAGCCACTAAGCAGCAGTCCGAGTTTTCAGGCGATCGCTACTTCTTTACCGCGGGCTAACCAAGGTTACTTTTACATAGATATGGAAAAAACCATGTCTTGGGCTAACCAATATTTGCTCGCAGTACAGCCACATTTACTTTCGCCGCCCGCCGCTGAATTGCTAAATTCTCTCCGAGGAGTTAGCGTAGCCACAGCTTCTACACAACCGACAACTGCTGAGTTGGAGATGCTTTTTGCGTTCAAATCTAATTAACTAATTGGGAATCTATTAGTCCGGGCCGGCGGACGAGAGATTGGGTAGAAGCGGTTTCAACCGCCGAATGAAACCGCCTCATCTTCCTCTCTTGAATTTAGCTAGGATCTTCTTGAAATTGGCGATCGACAAAATCCGACGTGTCGATGCGTTTAACTTGCCCACCGTTACTTACTACTAGGGTTTCTTCGTGCTGTCGGCTGATGCTAATATTGCGATCGGCGTAGTTGGCAATAACCAGGGTTAGACTTTTCTTTGAATTCCTCCGCTGCACATTATTGTAAATTGTGCGATTCAAAGTATCTAAAAATATCACGGGCAGTTTCAGTTTTGTGGCTCTCTTGCAGGGTAGGGACAGCAGTTTGAGTCATCAGCATTTTAATACTCGGAGAGTGACCGAAGAGGGAGAATAGCTTTTTGACTACTGTGAAAACAAAGATAGCCAACTAAACCAGCAGCAGCGACAATTTGCAGCACGAAAGGCACCACAAGCGTAGTGCGGAGACGGAATTTTTGGCAGACTGTTTTGGTAACGCTCATAACTTTATTTCTCCCCATCAACCAAAACTCCCTAAGCTGCGAGTGTCCATTAAGTACCTACTTCTACTTTTACTTCTCATTTAAAGCTTCCATACCTTCCCATCCCTCCGGGGTTCCATACTGTTGATACTTTTCACATCGCTTGATATAAACCATCGTAGCTTTATCGTACGGATTGATTTGTAAAACTTCCTGAAAAATTCCCTGTGCCTCCTGAAATTGTTGTTGATAGTAGAGAAACACCGCCACTTCAAACTGTGCCTGAGTTTGTGTCTTTAATCGCTTTTGTTCTGGAGGATCGCCATCATAAACTTCAAAGACAGCAACGGCAGACTTTTTCCCTTTCACCATCACTCTATCTAAAAAGCGGAAGCATTGTTCTTGATAATACTCAAGACAACACAGGGTGTTATGGCTGATTAAAATTCCGGCTCCATAGAGCTTAGTTAAGCCTTCCAAACGAGAAGCTAAATTGACAGCATCAGCAATGACGGTGGTTTCCATGCGTTCTGATTCGCCGATGGTTCCTAGCATTAAATTGCCTGTATGCAAGCCAATTCCTATAGCGATAGGAACATCACCTTGTTGTTGGCGTTGCTCGTTGTAAAGGGCTACTTGTTTCTGCATGGCGATCGCAGCTTGCACTGCATCATTAGCCGACTCAGGAAACAAAGCCATAATCGCATCACCAATATATTTATCAATAAAGCCTTTATGCTGGCGAATGACTGGGCTAACTTGACTAAGATAAGAGTTGAGAAAATTAAAGTTTTCTTGAGGAGACATTGCTTCCGATAAAGTTGTAAATGAGCGAATGTCAGAAAACATTACCGTCATTTCTTGCTGAACTTGATCGCCGATTTGGACATCAATAATGCTTTCCTTTTCTAAAAATTTCAAAAAATTACGCGGCACAAATCGTCCATAAGCTAAAGTTAGTTGGGTAATCGATATATGAGTTCGGATTCTGGCCAGCATTTCTTGTTTTTGAATTGGCTTAGACAAGTAATCATTCGCGCCTGATTCAAATCCCTCTACGATATCTGCCACTTGATTTTTAGCAGTGAGCATAACAATAGGCAGTTCATAAGCAGGGAAGCGATCGCGGATTTTTTGACATACTTCATAACCAGTCATTTGCGGCATCATCAAATCCAGTAAAATCAAGTCAGGGATAAAACCATTTTCCATTGCTGCTAAAGCTTCGTGTCCATTACTAGCTTCTGTAATGGCATAATTGTACAGGGATAGATGGTTGATTAGTACCTGGCGATTAATAGGTTCGTCATCGACAATCAAAACTTTGAACAGTTTTTCATTACTAATAATCTCGTTTAAGTTGGGACGAGTTACTGAGGTAGGTAGTTCGAGATTTTGGATAATTTTGATAGCAGCCATCTGCGGCTTAGATTCAGCTTTGCCAGTAGAGGCGGGCAAGGTAAAAGTAAATTGCGAACCTATTCCCACTTGAGATTTAACATTAACTTCACCCCCGTGCAATTCCACCAGTTGTTTCGTTACAGCTAGCCCTAGTCCCGTGCCGCCATATTCTCTACCCGTAGAGCCTTCTGCTTGTTCAAAAGATTCAAATATTTGGTCAAATTTATCTTCAGAAATTCCAATTCCTGTGTCTGATATGGTAATAGCTAAAGTAGAAACTCGCTCCCCTGTTGCCAAAGGGATTTGAAGGGACTCTAAGACTTCTGCTGACACTGTAACAGTGCCAGCAGGGGTAAATTTAATGGCATTGCCTATAAGGTTATGCAGTATTTGTTGCAGGCGATCCTCGTCTGCTTCTGCGGGCGGAAATTCCGCAGGAATAGAGTTGATTAGTGTCAAACTTTTTTGGGCAGCTAGGGGTTGACTAAGGGTTAAAACTACATTAGTAACTGAGCGCAAATCTACTGGCTGGAGCCGCAATTCTAAGTTATTATGTCTAAGTTTAGAGAAGTCTAAAATATCGTTGACTAGGTTAGCTAGACGGCGACCGCTGGAGACAATCAAATTTAGGTTTGCTTGAGTCGCTTGCGGTAAATCTCCGGTGGCACCATCGATGAGGGATTCAGCGATGCCAATAATGCCGTTGAGGGGAGTACGGAGTTCGTGAGAAGTATTCGCTAAAAATTCGTCTTTGAGTTGATCTAGCTGTTTTAACTCTTGGTTTTGCTTTTCTAAGGTGGTAAAAGATTCTTGGAGTTGTCTTGCCATGCTATTGAATGAATTTGCTAGCTTTTCGATTTCAATAATATTGGTAGGTTCAACGTGCTGTTCTAAGTTGCCTGTAGCAATTTCTTCGGATGCTTGAGAAACTTTAAGAATCGACTGCGTAATCCAGCGAGCGGTGAGAATACCGATAATAATTGCGACAATTAAAGTAGCCATACAGAGCAGGATACTAGTGCGCGTATTGGCATCAATCTCTGCTGTAAAATCTGATTCTGGAACGACTACAATCGTTAACCAATCTAACACACCTGATTCATCTTTGAAAGGAGAAACTAGCAAAAATTGTTTCTTGCCATTTAGAAGAAATTCCATCTGTTGAGGAGCATAAATTTGATTCAAGCTACCAAAGCGACTGAATAAATATTGAGTGGTTTTTTGTGTCAAACTATCGCTAATTTTGTCAGCGCGAATGCGTTCAATTTTACCATCAGCCGAGAACTCAAACGGTTCTTTGATAGTCGAGCTGGCTACTAAAAGCCCGTTGCGTTCGATGATAAAAGTCTTACCTGATTTACCAATTGTGAAACTTTGCAGGAAGTCACTAATTTGTGCTAAGGAAAGATCGGTAACAAAAATACCCATCAGTCCTCCTGTATCGTCATAGAATGGGGAGATGGCTGAAAGATCGAGCCTTTTACCTAATGCCGAGGGTTCAATCGCGCTCCAAGTCGGGCGACCAGTTTTGACAGCAGTTTTATACCACTCGCGAGTCCGAGCATCATAATTGGATTTTTCGCGAATTATTTTGAGGCGATCGCCTTGACTATTGACTGCATATCTGCGGATAGCATGGCCCGTTGCTTCACTCGCTACAACTGTGTATCCCTCTGACCTATTTGCACCTACAAATTCCCCTTTAGTATTGGCAAAAGCAGTGGTTCCAATATTTGCATCCAGTGATTGGCTTTGTTGCCAAAAATAACGCTCCATTTGCTCAAAATTACTGGGGTCAAGTAACTGTTGGCGAATGGTATTTATATGAATTTGCTGAATTAAATGAGGCTTCGCCAAGTAACTTTTTAGGTGGACTTGGACGCGGGATATCACTTCACGCCGCAACTGAGCGGCAATATTGTTCACTGCTTTCTGTCCGTTGCGGAAGGAAAGATAGCCGACGAGTCCAACAGCGACGATTATTTGCATAACGAAGGGCACTACTAACGCCGTGCGGAGCCTGAATTTGCGGGTGATGTTGCTCATAGGGGGGCGTGAGGAATATGATTTTGGAGTGTATGATGTAGTATAACTCTCTTGATTTAGCGATCGCACCTCTTTTCCGTTCAGGCAAACGCCTGAACGATAACCTGAGATCTTAAGACCTATATAAGAGTTATATTATTTATAATTTTAATTTTTGTTTATTAGGCAAGTTGAGCGCTTTCTGTGTTTCCTGCGATCGCTCCTAAAATCCCAATAGCCAATTTCTAGGTAAGGTAATATCATTATTGAAAAAGAAATCCTTAGCCTGTTGCAAAAAATATTTTTTTGATAGTTCACCATCTCCATTTACATCAAGCTTATTAAAGGTTTCCGCCGCTAAATGGTTAGTAACCTTCTCACCTATTAGAAATATCTCATATGCTTCTTAGCGGAAATTTTTGCCACCATCTCTATCAAGTAAATGCCTAAAATAATCCATAAGTTGAATATTTTTTCTGGCTCTTTTAAAAGCTGCTCAAAATATTCAAGCCATTCATATAAAGTAACTTCGTTATTTTGAGCGCGATCGGCTACTGTTTGCAAGCTATTCCAAAACGGTATATACACCAGATTGCAAGTAAGTAGAGTACACCAAAGGCTATACATTAACGAAAAAAATGAAACTTTCTGTCGCTACTCTACTCCCTAAGCCTGCAATCTGCTGTAATATTACCCACAGTCAGGACAGGTAAGGGGAGCATCTCAATGAAAGCAGCCAAGCTAGAAATCTAAGTTTTGAGGCAGGAGGCAGAAGGAAAGACGAAGAACGAAGGAGCCAGAATAAGTGTTTTTACAAATATGAGATGCTCCCCAGGGCAGTGCCATATCCCTACAATTAAATCGATTATTTTGGGGTTGGGAAACCGTGCGGTGTCCTCAATTGATGTGTTGTGGATCGTGATATCAAAATCGAGGGCGATGGCGTCCCGCCCCGCAAGCTACGGGCAATTTAATCATCCAATCCGGTTGATTTTAACTGTTACCCACAGCATTAGATACCGTAGGCGGCGCCTCCATCAAAAATCTACTGATCGACTCTAAAATCTCGCAGCGACACACCCTGCAAGGGACAGTCAACTGTCAACTAACCAAAAAAAGATGCTGCCCTCCAGGGAGGGCAGCTACTCAAATAAAGCATCTTAAAGTCTCTCAAAACTTCAGAATTAACCTTCAGACATTCCCGATTTATTCGGCAATTGCAAATCATCAGGGTCTACATAGTGACAAACTGCTTTGTCCATGCAAATCAAGGCCCAGCCGGATTTATCGATGCTCATCAACTTGTAAGAAGCTGGCTGAATAAAGAAACCTTTGTGGTTGCGGGTTGCGGGTTTGATGTTAACGTGGCTGTCAGTGCTCATGCTTTTACAACTCCTAGTATTATCGTAGTAAAATCTGAAAACCGCTGAGCGGGTTTGTGAATCGTCTAAGTTTTCAAATACTAGCACTGACTTTCTGAGTTTTCCATAAAGTTATTTATTGATTTATTACGATGTCGTAATAAACCGCAAAGCCACTTTCGTCGATCCCCGCCCAAAAATCGACTTGTTTGCGTGGTTACGGCTCCAGAAGCCACTGTTTAACGCGGGCGAGACTCTTCCAGTCGGGTTTTCTCTTTAATCCTTCTTCAAAATTTTTTTTAACTTCGTCGAGCAACTCTTCGGAAGCCATCAGTAATTGCTGAGCCACTTCTACATGGGGGCGCACTCCTTTCTCTTTGAGATCGAGGATCGCTACTGCTAGGTTGATGCGAGCTTGGGGGTCATGAGGGTTCAATTTAACGGCTGTTTTCGCTGCCTTTTGAGCCGGTGCAGGTTTATTTTCCAACAGGTAGAGCCACGCGAGGCTAGCCCAGGCATTGCCATTTTTGGGAGCTTTTTCGCACACTTCTTTAAACACGGGGATCAGATTAGCCGGGGCTTCGCCAGCTTGGTAGCGATCGAAACCGTCTTTAAACAATTCTTCAGGGGTCATTCGATTTTAGATTTTAGATTTGGGATGTTGCACGGAAAAGGGCATGGGGCAGTTAACAACTTTCTGCCCCATGCCCTTTTTTCCGATTTATGTAGAAAAAGAACTGCCACAACCGCAAGTTTGAGTTGCGTTGGGGTTAGTAAACTGAAAACCGCCCCCGATCATAGCATCGCTGAAGTCGAGAACCAAACCGTAGAGATAAAGAATGCTCTTGCGATCGCAAACTACCTGAAAACCGTCGTAGTCGAACACTTCATCGTCGGATTTCACAGTGCTGGGATCTGCGAAATCCATGACGTAAGACATTCCAGAGCATCCGCCCTGGCGCACCCCTACCCGCAAGCAGAGGTCTTTACCTTGTTTTTCTCTCAGAGCTAAAACTTGACGGACAGCAGAGTCCGTCATTTGAATGCCGCGCTTTTGTGAAGTGGCTTGAGTCATAATTTGCCGAACTCCTGAGATTGTCTAATACTAAGAGTTTAATCTTATTCCTCCATTGTACAGGCATTCGCCAGAAGGCCTTGGGTTAGATGCTGAAGGCTCAATTTTTACCTTCTAATTTTTAATTCCCGTGGGGCCTCGTTCCCAAGCTCGATGTCCTCTCCCCCTATAGGGTTTATGATTGATAAGCAGCGGTTGACCGGCTACCGGCACCGCAACTATGCTTCACCCAACGGGCTTACTCTATGGCAGCGCTGAATCGCACTACTCTTCGTCGGCTACAAAACTTACCTCAAATTCCCAGCGTGTGGGAGGGCGATCGCCGACCCTTATCTAATGCTGACTCACACATGATGCTAGATGACGATGACGTTCTAGAAGCTGGTGGCGAGTGCATTCTCTGGGTCGATGGCTCTGAAGGAGTCGTGAGGGCTATGGACATGGTAGGCCCAGATGCCGGCCCAGAGGCGCTCGTCCGGGCCCTGCTACGGGCAATGGAACATCCCCAAAGTCCGGCTCCCGCAGTCCGCCCCCAAAAAATAGTAGTCAAAAACCGAGAAATTCAATTTTATCTGCGGGGCGTACTTCAAGATTTAGGCATTTCCATTGACTACGTGCCGGAATTGCCCCTAATTGACGAAATATTTCGCGGCATGGAAGAGGTCGCAATCAACAGACCTCCTGAGTTGCCCCCTCAGTATGCTGAAGTTTTAATGGAAAAAGCTGCTCAAATTTGGCAAGATGCTCCCTGGCGGACTTTGAGCGAACACCAAATTATATCTATTGAAATCAATCAGTGGGATGTCGGCAGCCTCTACGTGTCCGTATTGGGGCAAGGCAGAATGGATTACGGAGTTTTACTGTACCGTTCTCTAGAATCCTTGAAACGGTTTCGAGAACGAGTCGTCAATAATGATGAATCTTTTGAAGATTTAGAACAGGCTTTTTTAGGGCAAGACTGTTTGTTTGTTACTTTTGAAAGTGCTGGAGATATTGATGAGGACGACGACGAAGAAATTGATTTAGCCGATTTGCCTCCATCGGAAATTGAACCAAATTTCGGCAACCTACATCCTTTAGAAGGATTGCGATCGATTCTTTACGAAGAAGAAGCCCTCACGATGTTAGTTGCTCTCGAAGCATTTCACCGCTTTTTCCGGAACGGTCGCCGGAAATTGGGGTCAGACACTTTTCCCAGTCTTAGCAGCCGCTACCGCATCCCAGTGCCGCAGCCTGACGGAGAAATTCAACAGGTATCCGTTAAAGTTTCCACGATGCCCGATGTATCAGACGAATTATTACAGATGCTCGGTGATGATGATGATGATGACGATGATGACGATGATGATGAATTTGACAAACCACTGCTGCGGGACGATTTGGTGCCGCAAAATTCATTTTTGAGTCTCGGCGCCGTACCTTGGGAAACGGTAGAGTTCCTGCGCGAAAGTGTCCAGTTTCACCAAGGTGCAGAAGTTGATATTAATACCGCCGGAGATGGTTTGCCGGTGGTGATGATCCAAACTTCTCATCCGAAGGCAAAAACTATGATTCAGGATTTGAAAGAAGCTGGAGGCGTGAAGGGGATTGGTTTTAATCCGGGCGAAAATCCTTTTCAAGATGAGCAATACGACTTGGGTATTTTGCAAACTAAAAATGGGGAGCTGTATTTGTTTGGGGAGTTTAATGAAGACGATCCGGTGCATCAGGAAGCTCGCAAGAAGTGGGACCGTCGCTGTAAATTAACCAACGGTTGGTGCGGTTTGATTATTGCTAAAGGGTTGATGGGTGCTTCTCGCGGTCAGCCTCAGTTTAAGGATATGATCGCTTTGCTTGAGGTGCGCTGGGTGTCTGCTAAAGAGTTGGGAATTGGGCCGCTTCAGTTGATGCCGATGTTTTAAAGTTTGTTGACTGTTGACTGTTGACTGTTCTGAGAAGGAAGAGGTAAAAGTAATTTGTAAGGTGCGCCGCAGCGCACCATAGTTTTTTAATTATTAAGGAAAATGATTATGTCAAATTCTACTCAAAAGCGAGAAGTGTTAGTCGCCATTGATGCTGAATTCGCTGATAAAATAGACCAACTTACTGATAATTGGACGGAGGCGATCGAGCAAGCTCTCCGTCTCTGGTACGCTAAGCAAATCGAAGATAAGTTGCGTAAGTTTTATCAAAACCGCAGCCAAGAAGATATTGAGGAGGAAAAAGAGTGGTTTAATTTTGTAGAGGAACAGATAGAAGAAACATGGAGCAGCGATGGACTCTAACTCAACACGAAAAACTTATCCCCGCCAGGTGAGATTTATCTTTCAAGGACTTTGCGTCAGTTAGGAGATACCAAAAAAAGACCTGTAGTTGTGCTTTCTCCCGATATCCGCAACGAGTTTACTGATTCTGTCATTGTTGTTCCTTTCACCAGTAACCTTGCAGGAGTAGAAAATCCTACTCGTGTCTTGATTCCTGCGGGTGAGGGAGGATTGCAAGCTGATTCTCTAGCTGTATGTGAAAACGTTTCTGCTTTGCGGCAGACATTCCTAGAACAAGGCCCTTACGGTCAACTTAATGCCGATGTCCTAGCCAGAATTCAGAGGGCTATACAAGTGTCGATCGGCATTTATGAACTTTGAATGTTTCGGAAATTCTAAAATTTGTTACAATCTGTAAAAATACTGGAAAGGATAGATAAAATGCGGGTTGCGATCGCAGGTGCGGGACTGGCTGGAATGACCACAGCAGTCGATTTAGTGGAGGCCGGCCACGAAGTAGAAATTTTTGAATCCCGCCCCTTTGTCGGCGGCAAAGTCGGCAGTTGGGTAGATCCAGACGGCAATCACGTTGAAATGGGTTTGCACGTCTTCTTCGGTTGCTATTATAACTTATTTGCCCTGATGAAAAAAGTGGGAGCTTTTGACGATTTGCTCCTCAAAGAACACGTCCACACTTTTATTAATCGAGGTGGCGAAACTGGTTCTTTAGATTTTCGCTTTCCCGTGGGTGCTCCTTTGCACGGATTGAAGGCATTTTTTACTACATCCCAGCTATCCGTACAAGACAAAATTCAAAATGCGATCGCCCTGGGAACTAGCCCGATCGTCCGAGGTTTGATAGACTTTGACGGGGCAATGAAAACTATCCGCGATTTGGATAAAGTTAGCTTTGCTGACTGGTTCCGCAGTCAAGGTGGCAACCAAAACTCGCTCAAAAGAATGTGGAATCCGATCGCCTACGCACTGGGTTTTATCGACACTGAAAATATTTCTGCCCGGTGTATGTTGACAATATTTCAATTCTTTGCATCGAAAACCGAAGCCTCTGTCATGCGGATGCTAGCTGGTTCTCCCAACGAATATTTGCACAAACCAATTGTGGAATATTTGGAAAAAAAAGGAGCAAAAATTTACACGCGGCGCAGAGTCCGAGAAATTCAGTTTGAAGAAGGCGAAGAAACCCGCGTGACAGGCTTGGTAGTTGCTAACGGCGAAACCGAAGAAAATATTACCGCAGACGCTTACGTTTTCGCCTGCGACGTACCAGGAATTCAGAAAATATTGCCCCCAGCTTGGCGCAAATGGTCAGAATTTGACAACATTTATAAATTAGATGCGGTGCCAGTTGCTACAGTACAATTGCGGTTCGACGGTTGGGTAACGGAACTGGAAGACGAAGCTAAGCGCAAACAGTTGAGCCACGCTGTAGGAATCGATAATTTGCTATATTCAGCAGATGCAGATTTTTCTTGTTTTGCAGATTTGGCGCTGACAAGTCCCAAGGATTATTATCAAGAAGGAAAAGGTTCGCTGTTGCAGTTGGTGCTGACACCGGGAGATCCGTTTATCAAACAAAGCAATGAGGCGATCGCCCAACACGTACTTAAGCAAGTTCAGGATTTATTCCCGTCAGCGCGGGAATTAAATATGACTTGGTATAGTGTAGTTAAGCTGGCTCAATCTTTGTATCGCGAAGCACCGGGAATGGATGTTTTCCGCCCAGCTCAAAAAACGCCGATCGCCAATTTCTTTCTAGCAGGAAGTTACACTCAGCAAGACTACATTGATAGTATGGAAGGAGCGACACTTTCAGGCCATCAAGCGGCTAAGGCAATTCTCGAAGCTTACAGTCATTAGTCATTAGTCCTGTCTCGTTTTCTCTCGTTCCCAGGCTCTGCCTGGGAATGCCTATCAGGAGACTCCGCCTCCAGTATTTAGACAGAAAACGCGAAACAGAGCCAAAGCATCTGCGTTACCAGGCTCTGCCTGGGAACCAGAAAAACAAGAAACACACAATTCTTCAATCTAAAATCTAAAATCTAAAATCTAAAATCGCATGACTGATTGGTTAGAACACAGCGTCCAAATAGAAGTAGCAGTTCCCATCGAATTAGCGTGGCAACTCTGGTCAGACTTAGAGCAAATGCCGCGATGGATGAAGTGGATCGAATCAGTTCGCATTCTCGAAGACGACCCGGAATTGTCGCGCTGGAAACTCGCAACTGGCGGGTTAGAATTTAGCTGGCTTTCTCGGATTCTCAAAGTAGTGCCGAATCAGATAATTCAGTGGGAATCGGTAGACGGTTTGCCAAATCGGGGTGCGATCAGATTTTACGCTCGCAAAAACAGCAGCATTGTCAAACTGACGGTAGCTTATGGAGTTCCCGGCTGGCTGGCAAAATTGATGGACAATTCATTTCTAGCGCGAGTAGTTGAATCGACTCTTATGGCTGACTTGGAAAGGTTTAAAGAGTATGCTCTGGAAGTGAAAGCGACATCTTAAATTATGAGGATTAAAGTCATAACTATTAACCAGTTTGTAGTAAGGACTTCAGTCCTTTAATTTCTAATTTAGGACTTAGGCACCCGAACAAAGAAACCGGGTTTTGAACCGAGATTGAAAGTTTTAATCAAATATTTTGGTTAAAAACCCGGTTTCTGGTCGCCCGTGCGTCCAGGACTATAATTGTAACGCGAGAGTCGATCGGCCTTTGGCGTCAGTATCATAGAGATGTGCTGCTGATTCCTTCTCGGTTCAGTTATGAGTTACTGCCTAAACCCCGCCTGTCAAAACCCGCAAAATGCCGATCGTACCCAATTCTGCCTGAATTGCGGCTCCAAACTGTTGCTCAGAGAGCGTTACCGCGCCATTAAACCCCTCGGGCGCGGTGGTTTCGGCCGCACTTTTTTAGCAATAGACCAAGACAAACCCTCAAAACCGCGCTGTGCAATTAAACAGTTTTTCCCCCTATCCCAAGGTACAAGCAGCAGCGAAAAAGCAGCAGAATTATTCAACCGAGAAGCGGTGCGACTGGACGAATTGGGGAAACACCCGCAAATTCCCGAACTGCTGGCGCACTTTCAGCAGGAACGCTATCAGTATTTGGTACAGGAATTTATAGAAGGTCAAAATTTACAGGAAGAGTTGGCGCGGACTGGGCCTTTCAGCGAAAGTCAGATTCTCAGTCTGCTGAAGGATTTATTGCCAGTATTGCAGTTTGTGCACGATCGCAGTGTAATTCACCGAGATATTAAACCGCCCAATATTATCCGGCGCCGCATTTCTCAACCTCCCATCATTTATACTTACCCCACCTTAACCGGCGAATTAGTTTTAGTTGATTTTGGTGCTGCAAAAGTTGTGGAGGGTTTGAAAGAAACCGGTACAGTCATCGGTTCTCCCGAATTCGTCGCGCCGGAACAAATTAGAGGTCAAGCAGTTTATGCCAGTGATTTGTATAGTTTGGGAGTAACTTGCATTTATTTGCTGACTCAAATATCTCCTTTTGATTTGTTCGATATCAATCAAGATGCTTGGGTTTGGCGAGATTTTTTGAAGGTGCCAATTGATCCGAAATTAAGTCGCATCCTCGACAAAATGATCGAACCAAGCCTCAGTCGCCGCTACAAATCTGTAGCTGAGGTATTGAAAGATTTGCAGTCTCCGCAGTCGGCGGCCCAGGTTCCGACTCCGGCGCCAAGGGCAATTCCCGTGCCGCAGAGGACGCCTGTGGTGCAGAATGCAGTGCCGCCAACGGTTGCAGGCACAATTATACCTGTGCCCCAGATGCAGCGGGTTGTACCCGCACGCGCGCCTACTTGGAGGTGTGTTCATACTCTGGTAGGGCATTCTAATGCTGTCACGTCGGTAGCTTTCAGTCCTGATGGCGCGACTTTAGCTAGCGGCAGTGAGGACAAAACGATTGAGATGTGGAAGTTGGATGCGGGTAAGCGGTGGTACACTCTTACGGGTCATTCTGACTGGGTGACTGGTGTGGCGTTTAGTCCTGATGGCGCGACTTTGGCTAGTGGCGGCCGGGACAAAATGATTCATATTTGGGATTTGAATAAGGGTAAGTGGTGGTACGCTTTGGCTGGTCATTCTGACAGGGTTTCTGCTGTGGCGTTTAGTCGGGATGGTCAGGTTTTGGCTAGCGGCAGTCGGGACAAAACTGTGCAGTTGTGGAATTTGAATAAGGGAAAGCGGATGTCGGCTTTGACTGGTCACGCTGGCGGGGTGGAGGCGGTGGCTTTTAGTGCTGGCGGGGAGTTTTTGGCTAGCGGCAGTCGGGACAAGACTGTGCAGTTGTGGGATTGGCAAAATGGTCGATCAATTTGTACTCTGGCAGAGCACGGGGATTGGGTGCGGGCGATCGTTTTTGCTGCGACCCCCCCCAGCCCCCCCTTGGTAAGGGGGGGAGTAGGAGAAGGATTGATTTTGGCGACGGGGAGTCGGGATGGTACAGCAAAGTTGTGGCGGGTGGATGCACAGGGGCGAGGGACGCTGTTGCGGAGTATGAGGGACAATTCTGGGGATGTTTTGTGTCTGGCGTTGAGTCCTGATGGTCGCGTTTTGGCGACGGGGAGTCGGGATGGCACGATTTATTTGTGGGATGCGGGTACGGGGGGTTTGCTGGAAATTCTGACAGGCCACGGGGGGGAAGTTTTGTCGGTGGCGTTTAGTCCTGATGGGGGGAGTTTGGCTAGCGGTGCGGGCGATCGAACTGTGAAGATTTGGCGGGGGATTGGGCATTAGGGGCGATGTCAAGAGTGCCCGCTTAAAAAATCTCATATTTATGCTTGACAGGCGATCGAATGTTCTGCTACATTAGGAATCCGTGAGGACGCATAGCTCAGTTGGTTAGAGCACTACGTTGACATCGTAGGGGTCACTGGTTCGAGTCCAGTTGTGTCCATACTCAAAACCCGTTCATACAACGGGTTGTATTGTAAGTGCTTGTACAGTAACAAATTATTTGTCACTGATAACAGATTGATGTCCAGTTAACAAATTACCTGTCCGCCTTAACATATTATTGTCCGGCGTTGCTGAATCAAGGTATGATAAACTTATAGTGTGATCGCAGACAAGCGAAAATGATTTCTTTGATTTTGATACGGAACTGGAACATCTGCAAATTTTAGATAGTGAATTAGTAACTGAATTGAATATCTTAGCAACTTGCTGTTTAATTTAGAAGAACAAAGAGTTTTTCGTTTTAGGCGAGCCAAATAAGGCCTTAATCTTGGATTTTCACCCTCAACTCTTATCATATATGTTTTGCGGTGGGATCTGAGTTCCATCGGGAATAAACTTAGGTTAAACTTTCCATCCCACATTCCGCAGATGTGGGTGGAATTTTTTTATCAGTTGTGAAAAGTGGGAACCCCAAAGTTTTTCCGTTGAA
>NZ_JAUBPR010000113.1:0-21186 GCF_036700845.1 Microcoleus sp. S13_C5 | reverse complement strand
TAGATAGTCTAAATGAAAGCTCATCACTATAACTGTATTGGTTGATCTATTTTACACCATAAACTCAGGAGAGCCGAATTTGACAAGTTTGGCATCGATTGTTATACAGCCAGATAAGATGCAGAGAGAAATGGTTTTGAATTCACTAGCGCTTACTAATCATTAATTTTCAATTATGTTATGCAGCAAATAGAAGGTTATCGCGGCAGTCTTCTCGGTTTAGCAGTGGGCGATGCTCTCGGAACAACTTTAGAGTTCCATCGCCCCGGAACCTTTGCGCCTATTAACGATATGGTGGGCGGCGGCCCGTTTCGGCTGCAACCGGGCGAGTGGACGGACGATACTTCGATGGCACTTTGTTTGGCTGAAAGTTTGATTGAGAAAAAATGTTTCGATCCAGTCCATCAGTTAGAAACTTATTTGCGGTGGTGGCGAGACGGACATTTGAGCAGCACTGGTGAATGTTTTGATATTGGCAATACGGTTCAAAAAGCACTTTGGGAGTTTAAAAATACAGGAAAACCTTTCTGTGGTTCTACCGATGCTGGGACTGCTGGAAATGGTTCAATTATGCGTTTGGCTCCCGTGCCTTTGTTTTATGCTAAAAATCCTTTAGAAGTAATAGAAAAATCTGCAGAAAGTTCGAGAACTACTCACGGTGCTGCTACTTGTGTGGATGCTTGCCGTTATTTGGGTGCTTTAATTGCGGGGGCGGTGAATGGAGTTGCTAAAGATGTGTTGCTTTCGGAAAGATATTGTCCGATTTCTGGATATTGGGCAGCAAATCCGCTGGTAGCAGAGATTGATGAGATTGCGGCGGCTTCTTTTAAATTGCGACAACCTCCTGAAATTAAAGGTACGGGTTATGTTGTCAAGTCTTTAGAGGCCGCACTTTGGGCGTTTTACAACAGTTCTTCTTTTGCTGAAGGCTGTTTGTTGGCTGTGAATTTGGGCAACGACGCGGATACCACTGGTGCGGTTTACGGACAATTGGCGGGGGCTTTTTACCGAGAGGGGGGAATACCGGAAAAATGGCGATCGCAATTAGCGTATCTCCCTTTAATTGAAGCTTTTGCCGAACAACTCTTGACTTTATCTCGATCGATCTGAATGTTTACCACAGTTTGGCACTGCATGACAACAGGGTAAGCGGTCATCGGTAATTGTCAACCGCTAAGCAGCAACTAAGGACTAAATAATTGAAAAACTTCTTGACTTTTGCAGCAAATTGTGTGTAGCTGATGTACTCCCCATCTTTCTAAAAAAAAGATTAATTTACAAATCTTAATTTTTGATTAAATTTAGTATTATAATCTTGGTAACTTCCAACTAAGTATTTTTTCTCACTATCATGATAGCGGATCAATTTCCTTGGCTGACCGCAATTGTCATCCTACCCCTCGTAGCTTCCCTCGCCATCCCTTTTCTGCCCGATACAGACGGCAAAACAGTGCGCTGGTATGCCCTAGGCGTAGGCATTGCAGATTTTGTATTAATGTGCTGGGTGTTTTGGACACATTACGATCCAAGCATCTCTAGTTTCCAAATCGTAGAACAATATTCCTGGATACCTTCTTTAGGTCTCAACTGGTCTGTTTCCGTTGACGGACTGTCAGTTCCGCTGGTACTGTTGGCGGGATTGGTGACGACTCTATCTATTTTTGCTGCATGGGAAGTCGATCGCAAGCCACGACTCTTCTACTTCCTAATGCTGGTGATGTACTCTGCACAAATAGGAGTTTTCGTCGCCCAAGACATCATGCTGCTGTTCATTGTCTGGGAATTAGAACTAATTCCGGTGTACCTCCTCATCTCGATTTGGGGCGGACAAAACCGTCGCTACGCAGCTACCAAATTCTTGATTTATACCGCAGGCGCTTCCATCTTTATTTTGATAGCTGCCTTAGCAATGGCATTCTACGGCGGAGGCACCCCCACCTTCGACATGGTAGAACTAGGCTTGAAGGACTACCCACTGGGTTTAGAATTACTGCTTTATGCGGGATTGCTGATTGCCTTCGGTGTGAAACTGGCGATTTTCCCCTTCCACACTTGGCTACCTGATGCCCACGGTGAAGCATCTTCTCCCGTGTCGATGATTCTGGCAGGTGTGTTGCTGAAAATGGGCGGATACGGACTGATTCGCCTGAATTTGGAACTTCTTCCCCAAGCACACGTTTACTTTGCACCGATTATGGCGGTGCTCGGCGTCGTCAACATTATCTACGGCGCGCTGAATTCCTTCGGCCAATCGAACATGAAGCGCCGCCTAGCGAATTCGTCGATTTCTCACATGGGATTCGTGTTGTTGGGTATTGCTTCCTTCACGGATTTGGGAATCAACGGGGCGCTGTTGCAAATGATTTCCCACGGTTTAATCGCCTCAGTATTGTTTTTCCTGGCTGGCGTTACTTACGATCGCACCCATACAATGATCATGGACGAGATGGGCGAGATTGGGAAAGTCATGCCGAAAGTGTTTGCCTTGTTTACCGCAGGCGCCATGGCATCCTTGGCACTCCCCGGAATGAGCGGTTTTGCTAGCGAATTGTCAGTGTTTGTGGGCGTCGCAACTAGCGATATGTACAGCGGTTCTTTCCGGGCGGTGACAGTGTTCCTGGCGGCAGTGGGACTGATTTTGACGCCGATTTATTTGCTCTCGATGCTGCGACAGTTATTTTACAACTGTGGGAGACTAGCGGCTTGCGACATTGAGGATCTAAATTTGCAGAATCAGAGAAACAATCTGGATGAAGCGGTTTGTTTCGGTAATAGTTGCGTTTTGCCTGGTGATGCACCGTTTATTGATGCTAAACCTCGGGAAGTGGCGATCGCATTTTGCTTTTTGATACCGATTGTCGGCATTGGTTTTTATCCCAACATGGCGATGCAAGTCTACGATGCCAAGACTGTCGCAGTGAACGCCACAGTCCGTCAATCTTATATCGAAATCGCTCAAGACAATCCTCAGATTTATGCGAAGGGATTTTTGGTTCCCAGAATTGCACAAGCTCAAAAAGCGCCGGCTTTGGGCAAAATTACAGGGTCTGAATCTGCATCGGTTTTTGGCATTGTCAAATAATTTTATCGAATTCTGTTTGTGTTGAAAATTGGGCGATCGCTTTTGTCAAAGGGCGATCGCTTTTTTCTTATCGCTGAATTTCTGAAATAATTTGCGCCAGATTCTCCCTAGCATATCCCACGTCAAGAATCGATTTATCCTCCATATCAGAGGCCACTTTCTTTAAGATATTTAGAGGTTCTTCAGAGCCTGTAGTTTTGACAAACAACACTTTCAACCGATTTTTTACTAATGCTAAAATAGAGCTACTTGGTTCGCCTTTCTCGCCTTTCCGTTTAGCAAAATTGATGCTTAATCTGTGAGTTTTCAACAGCCCCATTCTTTCTATTCTTTGCGTTTTAACCGTCTCCAAAACCTCCGCTCGAATCTGATCGACTAATCGGTCGGTCACATATTGCACGATCAAAGGCTGAAGCATAAAAACAGTTTCCCCGCCCTCACTGATTTTGTCAATCAGCGAGCGACGACCCAGAGAATCGAGATTTTTTAGCAAATCTGAAAGCGATGAATTGACCAACATCTGCTCTCGTAAAGTTGCCAGGGAAACCGGGTTTTGAGCAATAGCAATCCAGTAGGCAATATCTTGTTCTGAACTCGACATTCGATCGAACTGCTGCGCCAGCAAATTGCTGATATGTTCTTCAATAAATAACGTCGTTGCTTCCAAAAGCTTTAAAACATTACCCTCAAAAAACTCGTTAATTGTTGTCGCTACAATCTTTAATGCTAACAGATTGCCTCCGTACCGGGATAACAAGATTTCCAACTCGTGATCTTGAGCCGACAAACCTTTTTCTTGGAAAATTTCTCGCGCTATTTCCTCGGAAATAGCAGGTTTTAAAGACCGCACTTTTTCTCCCGCCAGCAAAGCCAGTTCCGTAGGCTCTTCCGAACTAACTAGCAGTAAACAGCTATTGTGATTGACCTCACACAGCCGCACGATTAAATCTCGATATCCTTCGTAGCCTTCCCGGTAGTGTCCCGCTAATTCTTCGGGTCTGAGAACCGCTTCAAAATCGTCTAAAATTACCAGACATCGGTGTTTTCGCAGATACTCAACCAAGCGCGAAATTTTGCTGTTGAGGTCGCTCCTCTTCGATGGCTCCGCTAACGGCACATCGGGTTTTTGTTGGTTAGAAAAAAGTTGAATTAAGCTTCCTAGGAAGTCGGATGGTGCAGGTGTCGATCGCAGCGATCGCCAAATAACAAAATCAAACTCATTCTGTACCTGTTTTGCCAACTGCACTGACAGAGTTGTTTTGCCGCTACCAGCCAAACCAAGCAGCCCTACCAGGCGACAATTATCTGATACAATCCACTGCTTTAAAGTAGTTAATTCTTCAGTCCGCCCGTAAAAAACCGAAACATCCGGTGCTTGGCCCCAATCTTCCTGTCGGTGTCCGATGGCCATCTTCAATAGAGAGCCTTTACCTCCACTAAAATCGCTCGTTCCCTGATCGATGTGGTATGAAAACAGCAACTGATGCCTCAATTCCGAAAGCTTTCCAGGGCCGTTCCCCCCGATCTGAAACTTTTTGTAAACTTCGCCGAGTCTTTTGCGAACGGCGATGTCGCTAATGCCAAGCTTGGTGGCGATCGTCGCTGTAGATTGACCGTCGAGAGCCATAAACACAGTTTCTAACTCGGCATCTGTGACACCGCGCTGTTTGGCGATCGTTTGCACAAAGTTTTGAGGAATCGGAGTAGTCAAGGTAGGAATCTCGCCTATACTAAAAAAAATCTATCTTCTATTATATTGTGTGAGTTCTCGCGGGAGAGCAATTGAATCGAATCTGCCAACGTTCAGCTTGCTTTTTGTTGTTTGGGCAGTTTTAGATATTTATACCCAATTATCGATTGTGATACCAGTTTAAAAAAATGCTACTCTAGGCCCGTGATCCAAACCAATACACAATCAGTCATTCCCAATTCTTTAATCCTTTAATCTAAGATGGTATGAGAAACGGGGAGTTAATCTGCATTAATTGTTGCTATTTCCCTACCCGTAAAACCTATTGGAGAGTGGAGGCGCGGCGCTTAATTTATAGAACCAAACCATAAATATCCAACCGCACCACAACTCACCGCGAACCAACAAGCGGGTAAATTCACAATTTTTGAAAGCAGCGCTGTATCAGCCAAAAATTGTCGCACTAGCGCGGTATTCTTGGGCCGAAAGCAGTCGCCAACTCCCATCGCCTACAAGTTCCAAAACCTGCTGGTGATATTTCACTAAACTCAATCGGTGGCCGACACTCACAAACGTAGTTTTAGTGGCTTGCAACTGCTCGTATAAATGTTGCTCGTTCTTCAAATCCAAAGCACTTGTCGCCTCATCCAAAATAGCGTATCTAGGTTCCGTCAATAACAATCTAGCAAAAGCTAAACGTTGCTGTTCTCCCAGCGACAAAATCTCACCCCAATCTAAATCCGCATCAAAACCGCCCAATCTGTCCGGCAAATCTGCTAAGTTTACTGATGCCAAAACGCCGCGCAATTTTTCCTCATCAACCTCGCTGCTGGTATTGGGATACAAAAGTTGCGATCGCAAACTACCCAAAATCATATAAGGACGCTGCGGCAAAAACAGCATTTCCCCCAATTCCGGCCGCGCCAAACGACCCGTTCCCGAGTCCCACAAACCCGCAATTGCCCGCAGCAAAGAACTCTTCCCAGCACCGCTTTGCCCGACAATTAAGAGTCCTTCACCGGGCTGCACTGCTACCGACAAATCGCTAATTAAAGTCTTTTGATGTTTCGGAGTATCTAAAGTAACGTGTTCCAGTCTCAACTGAGAATCTACTACTACATCTATAGCAGTTCCTCCGGCACGAGATACCGCTTTTTCCGCTTCAAGAGTATCTGTAAATACAGTCAAACGATTGATACTAGCTGCAAAAGAACTCAGGGGCTCAATCTGATTTACGATCACAGAAAAAGCGCGCAAAACCTGAGTGAAAGCAAAACCAGCTTGACTGATATCTCCAAACTCGATTCTACCACTTTGATCGGCAAAATAAGTGGGAGCCAGAAACAAAGCCGGAATAATCACAACAGCATATCCGTATCCAGTTGTGAAATAATCCAAGTTCCGCTGCCAACCAATTAGCAAATTAAAATTGCGGAATACTTCCACAAATCGCTGCTTTATTTGAAATGATTCTTGCTCCTCCCCTCCATAAAAAGCAATAGATTCGGCGTTGTCGCGAATGTGAACCAGTCCGTAGCGAAAATTTGCTTCTTTTTTTAGTTGCTCGAAATTCAGAGGTACTAATCTTTGACCAAAAACTAGAGTAGCGGTCGTGCCCACAATAGCATAGATAATCAGAAAAATCGAAAGTTCTTTGGAGATAGACCACAGGATACCAGTAAAAGATATAATATCAACTATTGAACCCAGGATAATCAGCATGAATGCCAAACTTGTCCGGGTAAAAGAGCGGACATCTTCAGAAATTCGCTGGTCTGGATTGTCGATTTCCTTGTGTGAATTTATTTCGTAATAAGCCCGATCCTGAAAATACTTATCGAGGAACTTATTAGTCATCCACTCCCGCCAGTAGAGACCCAATTTATCTTGGGTATATCGGTAAATTACTACAATGGGAGTGCCTACGACAAAAACGCTCGCATAGACAAAAAGATACTTCCAATAATTGAGCTGGTCTTTCTTTGCCAGTGCTGTATCAAAAAAGTTACTGACGTAGCTAATTATGACATTCAGACCGCTGACGGATAGGGACAATAACAGCAATAAAGCCAATAATGCCCACGATTGCCACTGCGGAATTAATCTGCCTTTGAAAAAGACAAAAGCGCTGAAAGGAAGAATTAACATTAAAGCCACGATCGCAATTGCGGGCGAATTAATAATTCCTTTCAACAAAGTAACTAAGCCGGCAGCAATACTATTGACAAATTCTGGAAATAAGACTTGAGTACCCAAACATACAGCGCTGACGAGCACAAACATCGCAGCGAAGAGAAATATCAACAACAGCGCTACTAATCCTAAAAAGATTCTGCCACCCCCAGGCTCTAAAGGATAAAAGTAAGGTTGAGCGATCGCAATAAATCTCTGCCACAACTGACGGTCAAATCGATTCATCTTTGCTGTTTACAAAACTACTTTGACTGTTCTAACATATCAAGTCTTGTGACAAACTGCAGCACTAATTTATTTCGGAGTTTAGCGAAAAAATTTGTCTCACCCACAGACGGAAACTTGTTTTCCGAGTTAACGGGTGGAGAGAAAAAAATGGGGAGCTTAGTTCAAGCTCTTAGATTCATCTGTGGAGTCAATCCTTTAATCTAAAATCTAAAATCTAAAATCGATGGGATCAGAAGCAGTGGCGCTTTCGCCGGATACCTCCGACTGCAATTTGCTGCTGTAAAATCGCTGGCTAATTCCTAAAATTACTTGTTTCATTACCCAATACAAAACAGCAATTACTACAAAAGTTACAGCCATTACTAAAACCGGACGCTTGCCTATCAAATCGTTCATTACTGTGTTAACTAGCGTATCGGGGTTAGTAAGGATATCCCAAGTGTTGAAGCGGATAAATCGCCCTAAATAAATTCCGATCGCCGAAAGTCCGTGTATAGTCATTTCCGTGGCCAGGATAAATCTACTCCAACCCTGTTGCTTCAAATAGTAACCCAAATTCATCACCGACAGGACGTAAGCCCCAAACCCTGCCAGCATAAACACCAGATACTGCGGGATCAAAGCGAGAGCCACAGTCCACACCGAGTTCCCCTCTTTAATCTGCTCGATCAGGTGAATGATATCAGTTAAAACGTAGGGCGCATTAGGCAAAAATCCGATAAACCAGAAAAAACCGCCCCACCAGCGGAGAGAGCGAACTCCCCGCTGTCGCAGTACCCAGATGTCTAAAGCCATCAGTGCCAGCGTAATCGCGATCGCCCCCAAAACGTAAGTTTTGCCCACATCTTGCACAATGTGCTTCAGATAAGCCAAAACATGGCGCGTACTGGGCAAAAAAGTCGCGCCCAGGAGAAACGCCGTACCCCAAAGCAGCCAGCGCGATCGAGGTTTGCGGAACAGCCAAAAACTCAGGCCCAGCGGTACTAAAGCCAAAAACAAATTCCAAGACATCCAGCGGACATTGTGTCCCATTGCTTGCAGCGCTTCCAGGATTAATCCCATCATGTCAGTTTTTATACAATTAAAGGTTTGATGCAGTACCGCTTCATTCGCAGCTTCCGTCTATTTTAGTCTTTAAGTTGTAGGGTGAGTCAGCTTATCGCTCCGCCCTCCGCGCCTGAAAATCAGGAACTGCTAATACTTGTAAAGTGCGTCAACTTATGACTCCACCTCCGCGCCTGAAAATCTAAAATCGACTGACGCACTCTACCAGTGTGGAGTGAATTCTAAAATCTAAAATCTAAAATCTAAAATCGACTGACGCACCCTACTATTTATACACTTTGTTGATCGGAATCTCAATCTTAAAAGTTGTTCCGCATCCTATGGAAGAAATACACTCAATCTTGCCCTTGTGCTTTTCCACCACAATCGAGTGTGCGATAGACATTCCCAATCCCGTACCTTTACCCACAGCTTTTGTAGTAAAAAACGGGTTAAAAATTCGATCGACTATCCCCTCGGAAATGCCTGTACCGTTGTCCGAAATTTCTACCCTAACAGTGTTCTGGGGGGTTACACCTGTGGAAATAGCAATCCGTCCACTCTTTGTCTCTGACTGTGGAACCGATAACTGGTGATATCGTTCTTCAATAGCATCAATTCCATTAGCAATAATATTCATAAACACCTGATTCAGTTGGCTCGCATAGCACTCCACCAGTGGCAGTTTTCCAAACTCCTTAATTACTTCAATTTCCGGGCGGTTGTCCCGACTCTTCAAGCGGTGCTGCAAAATTAACAAAGTGCTTTCAATCCCCACGTGAATATCGACCGGCTTCATTGCGGATTCATCCAGTCGCGAGAAATTTCTGAGGGACAAAACAATTTGCCGGATGCGCTCGGTTCCTACCTGCATTGAACCCACAAGTTTTCTTAAATCCTCAGCCATGAAGTCCAAATCAATCTCTTGAATGCGATCGACAATTTTTGAATTAGGTTCGGGATACTCCTGTTCGTAAAGACTCACCAGATCTAGCAACTCTTTAGTATACTGGTTGAGATAATCAATATTAGCGTGAATGAAGTTAACGGGATTATTAATTTCGTGAGCGATGCCGGCGACTAATTGCCCCAAAGAAGACATTTTTTCTGTTTGAATGAGCTGAGTTTGAGTAGAGCGCAATTCCAGCAGCGCTGACTCTAAATCTCGAGCTTTTTCTCTTTCTCGCGCCTCGCTTTGTCGCAGTGCTTCCTCTGCTTGCTTGCTAGTCGTAATATCCTGGGAAACTCCAATTATTACCTTAGCCTGACCGTCCGCATTCCTGCTAAAAATAGTATCCCGACTTTGCAGCCACAACAATTGACCGTCTGCTGCCTGCACCCGGTACTCAATTTCTCTAGTTTCCCCATCTTCCATTCCTGCAAAGCTGGCGTGATGTTTCACGATTTTAGGCAAATCTTCCGGGTGTATTAACTGAGGCATCAGTGACGAATCCATCGCTGTAATGTCGTCGCTGGTATAGCCCAAAAGTTTGAGCATTGAAGTATTAGTGTAGATATTTCGCTGTTCTTCCAAGTCGTAGAGATACAAAATACCGGGAGTAGCATCGGCTACTTTTTTAATGAACTGCTGGCTTTCGTGCAAAGCTAACTCAGCTTGTTTGCGATCGGTAACATCAACCGCGATTCCGTCCCAAATAATATCGCCATTTTCTTTAGCTTCAGGACGCGAAATTATCTGAAACCATCGAATTTTGCCGGAAGGTAGCACGAACCGTCCTTCCCAGTGCCAAGGTTGCAAAGTTTGGGCTGAAATAGCAACGGATTCGTCATGATTTTGGCGGTCATCGGAATGGATTAAATCTGTTATTAAAGCCGCATTTTGCAGAACAGCTTCTGCTTCTCGCTCAAACATTTCTCGGCAAGCCGGACTAATGTAAGGGAAACTGAAAGAGCTATCTGTACGCAATACAAATTGATAAATTACTCCCGGCACATTACCCGACAGTTTTTGGAATCTTGCCTCGCTTTCCCGCAGTGCTTCCTCTGCTTGTTTGCGCTCCGTAATGTCAGTAATTGAACCAACCATGCGGACGGCTTTTCCAGATGCGTCCCACAAAGCTTGTCCCCGACTCAATATCCATTTGTAGGCGCTGTTGTAGCACCACAAGCGGTATTCGGTGATGTAATGCGGCGTTTTTCTCTCCAAGTGTTCTTGAAGAAGTTGCTGAGAAATCGCTAAATCATCGGGATGTAAGCTCGTATTCCATTTGTTATTGTAATCGCTAATGTCACTATCTTCGTAACCAGTGATTTCCTTAAAGCGCTCGGACACAAAAAATTCCCCTGTTTGTAAGTTCCAATCCCAAATGCCGTCATTGTTGCCTTTGAGCGCTAACTGCCAGCGTTCTTCAGTTTGCATCAATTGAGCAGTTCTCTGTTTGACTCTACTTTCTAGTTCGAGATTGAGCTGTTTGAGACTTTCTTCTGCCTGGTTGCGTTCGATCGCAATTCCTGCTAAGTTTATGATCGCCTCTATCAATTCCAGCTCAAAAAAATGGGGGTGACGCGGTTGGGAATAATACATTCCAAAAGTTCCCAAAACTTGACCCTGAGATGAGAAAATAGGAGTAGACAAGCAAGCTCTCAGTCCAAAACTCAAGGCTAAATCTCTAAAATTTTTCCACAAAGGATCGCTGGCAATATCTGTAACGATTACCTGTTGGCGGGTAAAGGCAGCAGTGCCGCAGGAACCGACATCCGGGCCGATGGCTATGCCATCAATAGCAGCATTGTAACTGTCGGGCAAACTGGGCGCGGCTCCGTGCAGTAAATGTTCGCCATCTGGGGCTAGAAGCAATATCGAACCGATGACATCTTTAGATTGCTGTTCGATAATTTTAACTAAAGTATTTAAAGTATCGCCAAGAGTTGCTCCCTTAGCAATCATTTCTAAAATTTGTTTCTGACCGGTTAACCAATTTTCAGCTTGCTTGCGCTCCGTAATGTCGCGGGCAACCCACAGAACCGTGTTTTCTTCCATTGGCGAAATGGTAGCGGCAAACCACTTTTGTACCCTGGCGATTTCCAGATTATATTCAAAATTACAGGTTTGATTTGTAGCGAGAGCGGTGCGAATTTCCTCCAGAAAAAGTTCTGCCGTTTCTGGAGCGAAGAAATCGCTAATTTTTTGACCGACAAGTTCTGCAGGCGGTTTATATAAAAGTCCGGGATTTGTCGGGGCAATTTTCAGGTAGCGTCCTTCAATATCAATCACAAAAATTACATCGTTCATTGCCGCAAACAAAGTCCGCAGTTCTGCTTCTGAAGCTTGCAGGGCGATTTCAGCTTGTTTACGATCGCTAATGTCGCGCCCCACTCCTTGGCACTCAATCAAGCAGCCCGTACTGTCAAAAATCGCCCGATTCGTCCACTGCTGCCAGCGAGTTTCCCCTGTTTCGAGAACGACGCGGTGTTCACAGGTAACGACGGGGTTTTCTAGGCTTAGAGAACTGAAACTGCGGCTGATAATTTCTCGGTCTTCTGCCGGCATCAAAGGCATAAAAGTATGGCCCTCCAAATCCGATCGCGATTTATTGAAATAGCGGCAGTAGGCATCGTTGACAAAAGTCAAAACTCCGCTCGGCAAGAAACGGCAAATCAGTTCGGTTTGGTCTTCAATAATTGCCCGATAGCGAGATTCGCTCTCAAGCAGCGCGGCTTCTGCTAAGACGCGATCGCTAATATCCGTCCCGATACAAAGCAGTCCTGCCAAATTTCCCTTTGCATCTAGTAAAGGTTTATTTGTCCACGCTATCCACACCCTCTCCCCATTGCTGCGGATGTTTTCATTTTCGTTTTGGAAGTATTTTTCGGGCTGTGCCAAACAGTCTCGAATCTTTGTCGCGAGGTCACTTTCAAATAAATCTGTTTTCGGTATAATTGTGCCGATCGCACTTTTGCCGATGATTTCTGCTTCTGCATACCCGAAAAAAGTTTCAGCAAACTCGTTAAAAAAAGTAATCTTGCCTTCACTGTCTAACTGCACAATCATGCTGTTAGCATTCTCAACTAATTGCCGATACTTAACTTCGCTGGAACGCAGTTTCGCACGCCCATACACCCAGCTAAAAACCGCCACCCCGGTGAAAACAGTCAGCAAGCCGCCTCCAAATAGCAGCCACCCCCGAAACGGCGAATTCGTACGCCATCCCCCCGCCGGAATTGCTGCCAACTGCCAGGAACCGTTGGGCAAAGTGACTTCCAGCAGCACGGGATTGTTCTGAAAAATTGACCCGTCACCGAAAAACACTGCGCCGGATGCTCCCTTGCCGTCTTTGCCCCGCAGAGCGTATTGCAGGTTCCCTGAGGAGTCGTTGAGTCCCGCTTCCTCAATTACGGTATTTTTGTCGATAATCAGGCCTGTCAAGCCCCAGTAAACTGCTGTTTCGCGATCGCCGCTGGAGGGTGTGAGAAAAATGGGCGATCGGCTGATGAACGTCATGTCCCCCTCCAATAATTTCACGGGCCCTGCAAGCAAACTTTTTTTGGTGTCGATGACATCTTTGACCATTTGCCGGTGTTCGGGTAGCGCCGTCAAGTCAACCCCGAGCACCCGTTCATTTCCGTCCCGCGGATAAATGTAAGCGATCGTCGTGCCTTTAACTAAAGTTATGGCGCGAATGCCGGTTTGCTGTGCCACCAGAATTCTCGCCGTCGCTGCAAACTCGGCTTCGGTGATGTTTGGGTTGTTGGAAACGTAAGCCACCAAACCCCGGATCAGAAATAGCCGCGAATTTAAAGAGCTTTCGAGCTTAGAACGGACTGTGCTGAGCCGATCGAGCGTGGTAGCGCGGTTGTACTGCAAAAACCGCCGCTGTTCTGAGCGATCTAAAATGCCAACTCCGACCAAAATTGCTATTGATGCCGAAATTGCTGCTAAATACGGTGAAATTTGGAATTTTTTAACCTTAAAGTAATCCATCGGCGGGGGGTTAAGGTATATGTTTGATGTCTTTAGATAGATTTAGTTTAGTTTGATTTTTATATGCCAAGTCAAGCTTTCGGGGATACCGGGCTTTTGGCAAGCGGGCGCGAGTTTGTTGTTTTCTAAGCTGTTGTGCATTTGAATTATAGATTTCAATACCGTATTTTCCACTCGTCAAATCCTCGAACCGAATAGGGTTCTGCCTCTATCCGCTTCTGGCGACTCGTCATTTATCGGGTAGGGTGTGCGCTGCCTCACCACAGCGGTGCGGGAGCGCGCACCCGAAAGACGGGAGTTATTAGCTAAAATAGGGTTAGCAATAATTTTTTTCAGCGCTGGGCGCGAATCATTCATAGGGGCAATTTGATGCAAGAACAGTTGATGGAAGCGATCGCACCTTACCGCGATCGCGTGGATTATCTGGAAGTTCGCCTCGAACAAAGTGAGTCAACTGCGATTAGTTTTCGCGGCCCTCAGTTAGATGCTGTCAACCGCAGTTTTAGTCTTGCCGGCGGCATCCGCGCCTGTCACAAAGGCGGCTGGAGTTTTGTAACTTTTAACGGTTTAGCTGAGTTAAAAGACCGCATTGAGGAAGCAGTAGTGCAGTCTCGTTTGGTGGGCAGCGAAAAAACTCTACTAGCCGATGTCACCCCGATTCAAGATTATGTAGCGGTGGAATTGGGCCGCGACCCGCGCTCTATTACTCTAGCCGAAAAGCGGAAATTGCTCGAATCTTACAATCAGTTGCTGTTAGATTATGACCCGCGAATTCAGACGACAATGGCTGGTTACAGCGACAGATTTGGGATTACTTATTTTGTGAATTCTCAAGGTACTTGCATCGCTCAAGAACGCTTGGACGTGACCGGGCGTTTCGGAGCGATCGCCCGTGGCGAGGGCGGTGTCGTCCGCCAAGGGTTTGAGTCGATTCACTCGCGATCGGATTACGATGTCTTGACAAATATTGAAGATCGTGTTAAAAGTGCTGCCGTTCGAGCAGTGGGCCAACTAGAGGCAAAATCGGTGAAAGGCGGTCAGTATCCGGTGATTTTAGACCCTTATTTGTCGGGGGTTTTTATTCACGAAGCTTTCGGGCATTTGTCGGAAGCAGACGGCATTTACGAAAACCCGAAAATGCAGGAATTGTTGACTTTGGGCAAGCCTGTGGCGATCGAACAATTGAATGTAATAGACGACGCAACTGTGCCGGGATTGCCGGGAACTTTGAAATACGACGACGAAGGTGTGCCGGCTCAGTGCAAGTATTTAATTAAAAATGGAGTTTTAGCCGCTCGGATGCACAATCGCGAGACTGCGGGAAAAATGGGCGAAAGTCCGACGGGAAATGCCCGGGCTCTGAGTGCTACTTTTATGCCTTTGGTGCGAATGACTAATACTGCGATCGAGTCTGGCGA
The DNA here is from genome assembly GCF_036700845.1 of Microcoleus sp. S13_C5. Classification (NCBI taxonomy): domain Bacteria; kingdom Bacillati; phylum Cyanobacteriota; class Cyanophyceae; order Oscillatoriales; family Microcoleaceae; genus Microcoleus; species Microcoleus sp. S13_C5. Next base: position 6,589 of record NZ_JAUBPR010000113.1, on the reverse strand, counting down.
ACATTCTTTTGACGAAATGGTTGCCGACATTGACGAAGGAGTGTATGCAGTGCGGATGTTAGGAGGACAAACTAACGGCGAAATGTTTACCTTTGCGGCGGCTCAAGGGTTTATGATTCGCGACGGAAAATTGGCTGAACCGGTGAGCGATGTCACTTTAAGCGGCAATGTATTTCAGACTTTAAAGGATATTGAGTCTATAGGAAACGACTCGGTTTATGCTTACGGCGGTTGTGGTAAAGGCGGCCAGAGTGGTTTGCCGGTAAGTGTCGGCGGCCCCCATTTGCGGATTAAAAATGTTGTAGTCGGAGGAAGATAATCATTAGTCATTAGTCATTAGTTATTAGTTCAAAACTTACGCAACTGGCACATGGTGAAGGCGTGCTCGCGCTCTCACCATGTGCCAGTGCCAGTCCGGGACACTGACAAGTTGACCAACCACTGAAAATCTACTATTGAGGGCTTCAGCGATGTCGTTCAGTGTTTGGGAGACTTCAGAAATTACAGAGAAATTGGGGAAGTGCGATCGCGATTATAGACTTTACCAGACTTTCCCCTAATTTTTTGTTTAATTTTCCTTAACTCGCCTTCATCTCTACCCGATTATTCTGCCTAACAGGAATCTCAATCACAAATTCTGCACCCCGCCGATCGGGCTGCGATAAACATCTCAAATCTCCGCCATGCTTATCCACCACAATCTGATAGCTAATAGATAATCCCAAACCAGTGCCTTGACCCACAGGTTTAGTTGTGAAGAAAGGACTAAACAGATGCGTTCCTACCTCGCTTGTTATCCCCAGTCCATTGTCTTTAACACTGATTCTTACCCAATCGTGATTCAGCATATAAGTACGAATCGTAATCATACTAGGGTCGTTTTTAATTTGCTCCGGGCTGCGTTTTTTGTCATAGTAATTCAAGGCATCAATCGCATTGCTCAGCAAATTCATAAATACCTGATTCAACTGACCCACATAACATTCTATTTTCGGCAAATCTCCGTATTCTTGAATAATTTGAATAGGTGGACAATCCGGCTTAGGCTTGAGCCGACTCTGCAAAATGACTATACTGCTGTCGATTCCCTCGTGAATATTAACGGGTTTCATCTCAGCTTCATCAAGGCGCGAGAAGTTTCGCAACGTCAGCACAATCTGACGGATACGTTCTGCCCCTACTTTCATCGAAGATAGCATTTTAGGCAGATCCTCTCTGATAAATTCCAGCTCTATTTTCTCAATAAAAGCTTCGATTTCAGGGTGATTATGGGCATCGTACTGCTCATAAAGGTTGATTAACTCTAATAGCTGCTGAGTATACTCATTGACATAAGTTAAATTGCCATAGATAAAATTAACGGGATTATTAATTTCGTGGGCAACACCAGCAACTAATTGTCCTAAGCTAGACATTTTCTCAGTCTGAATAAGCTGAGCTTGGGTGCGCTGTAAATTTTGCATTGCCAGTTCTAGTTGGATGGCTTTTTCTCGCTCTCGCGCTTCCGATTGCCGCAATTTATCCTCTCTTTCTTGGCGAGAGCGCTCGTTTTCCTTGAGCTGTTGCACATGGCATAATGTTTTGTTAATTGTAATTTCTAAATCCTGAAAATTTATAGGCTTAATCAAAAAGTCAAAGGCCCCGCCATTCATCGCCTTTCTGATATTTCCCAAGTCGCCATAAGCAGATATAACTACTGTTTTGACCATAGTAACTAGCTCGTTAAGTTTCCCTAGCAAAGCCATGCCATCCATGACTGGCATATTAATGTCTGTCAGGATAATATCTATATCCGGCTGCTCTCGCAATCTTGAAAGTGCTTCTACGCCATTGTGGGCAAAAAAAACTTGGTATTCTCCTGTGCGGATCTTTTTTCTAAATTTCTGGCAAATTAAAGATTCTAAATCTGGCTCGTCATCCACAAATAATATTTTTCCTGACATATTGCAAGTTTTTTCGGTCGTAGGCAACATTTTTTTGGCCCCTTGATTGATTTATTCCGAGTAATACTTATATAGTTTAAATTTAATTATAGATCCTTTCAGGAATAGTAATAAAAAGTTATTTTCGGGAATGGCAAACCGGATGGCTGGAATAGGTTTTGAGTTTGGTAAAAGTCGATTGATTAGCTAAGGTGGAGTGTCGCCCTAGTTTGTCTGATTGGAATTTCAATCCAGAACTCTGTTCCCTTCCCCACCTCAGAAAAACAGTTCAATGCGCCCCCATGCTTCTCCTGTACAATTTGGTAGCTGATATAGAGACCCAAACCAGTACCCTCACCTACAGGCTTAGTAGTAAAAAATGGTTCAAAAATACGGTCTTTCACGTCTGCCGTTATTCCCGGCCCATTGTCCCGAATTTGAATGACGACACGGGATTTTTCCTCTAGCAGAAAAGTGCGAATAGTAATGGCGAGTGGGCAAGCGAGGATGTCATCTAGCGATCGTTGTTTGTGGTACTCATTTAAAGCATCTATAGCATTAGAAATGATGTTGATTAACACCTGGTTGAGTTCTCCAGCATAGCATTCCACTAAAGGCAGATTGCTGTACTCCTCGATCACTTGAATCTCTGGACGGGCTGCCCTTGCTTGAAATCGATTATGCAAAATCAGCAGGCTGCTTTTTATTCCCTCGTGAATGTCAACAGACTTTATATTAGCTTCATCCAGCCTGGAGAAGTTACGCAAAGACAAAACAATCTTCTGAATGCGGTCAACACCCCCTTTCATCGAAACCAAAATTTTGGGTAAATCTGCTATCAGAAATTCCAAATCTATGGCTTCGATTTCACTTTGAATCTCAGAAGTGGGAGGAGTGTACTGCTGCTGATAGAGATGCAGCAGGTTCAGTAGGTCTTGGATATAATCACTGACGTGGCTGATATTGCCGTAGATAAAGTTGACGGGGTTGTTGATTTCATGGGCAATCCCCGCAACCACTTGACCTAAAGAAGACATTTTTGCGGTCTGAATAAGTTTAGCTTGGGTCTTTTTTAGGTCTTGCAGACAGTTCTGTAAATGCTGAGCTTGTTCTCTAGCCAAAGCTTCTGATTGCCGCAAAAGCTGGTTTTCTTTTAACTGTTGCACCTCGCGCAGCGTTTTGTTGATGGTAATTTCTAGATCCTGAAAATCTATCGGCTTGGTTAGAAAGTCAAAGGCACCGAAGTTCATCGCCTTTCTTATATTTGTCATGTCGCCATAGGCGGATATAACTATTGTTTTGAAGGGGAGGTTTATCTGATTAAGTTTAGAGAGTAAAGTCAGGCCATCCATTTCAGGCATATTAAGGTCGGTCACTATCATATCTAGATCCGGGTGCTCTTCCAATTTTTCCAGCGCTTGTACGCCATTATGGGCGAAAAAAAGCTGCCATTTTTCGGCGCGTATTTTTTTTCTAAATTTTTGAGAAACTAGAGATTCTAAATCTCGTTCATCATCCACGAACAGTATTTTTGCTGACATATTAATTGTTCAGTGACTATTAAAATTCATAAAATTTAGCGATCCAGAAGGACAGAATGAAAATACAATCGAGAAATTTTAACTCGACTGATGTACTGCTTTCACTTAGCAATTACCCCTTACGAATTACTAAATATGTTTCCTTGTGAATTTACTCCAAGTTAAGGATTTTATTTTTGAGTGTATCAAAATTAACAGGCTTAGTAATATAGTCATCAGCTCCATAAGCTATTGCGGTTTTGTAATTTCTCTCATCTCCATAAGCCGTAATCATAAAAACTTTTAAATCGGGAAACTTTTCTTTGAGAATCCTGAGCAGTTCTAGTCCATTCATTCCTGGCATATTAATATCCGACAAAATCAAGACAATAGACGCTTCTTCCTGGTTGTCTAAGTAGTTCAAAGCTGCCTCTGCTGACAGGCAAAAATGAAATTGAATTTGCCCTGCTTTGATTTCTTTCCTAAATTTCTGCTTGAACAGTGACTGGATATCTTCCTCGTCGTCTACTACCATTACTTTCATTTTTTTAACTCCTTATTTCGGCTATTTTTTTTGGCAATATGATGATAAACTCTGTGTAATCTCCTACTTCTGTTTCGACTTTTAGTTCTCCGCGATGTTGTTGGACTATAACATCCTGACTAATAGAAAGACCTAAACCCGTGCCTTCTGCTGGTGGCTTTGTAGTAAAAAAGGGATTGAAAATTTTATCGAGTACCTCTGGTTTTATACCTGGGCCATTATCGCGAATGCGGATTTCAATCGTCGCACCAAGATTTCGAGTTCTCACGTCCAGCACAGGTGAAAATTCTGCTCCCATTTGTTGTTTCTTTTTATAGGCTGCATAACAAGCATTGCTAATAATGTTAAGAAAAACCCTGCCGATGTCTTGTGGCACTACATTTACTTCGCCAATATCATTGTCGTATTGTGTTTCTATGGTAATGTTAAAAGCAGCTTCCTTGGCTCGCATCCCGTGATAGGCTAGATTGATATATTCAGCGAGTAAACTATTTATATCCGTAGCTTCCCACTGTCCGCTTTGTCCGCGAGAATGCAAAAGCATATTGCCAACAATTTTGTCGGCTCTTTGACCGTGTTGATTGATTTTGTTAAGATTGGCTTTGAGGTCGCTTAATAGCTCGGCAATATCCTCACTGGTTGCGGGATCTAAACGTTCTGCTTGATTTTCAATTTTTTCAAACAGTTCTTGGGTTAATTCAGCAGAAAGTTCTGAGAAATTGTTGACAAAGTTTAAGGGGTTTCTGATTTCGTGGGCAATGCCAGCGGTTAAACTGCCCAGAGAAGCGAGTTTTTCTTGGACAACAATCTGATTTTGCATAGCTCTGAGATTTGCTTCTATCTCCTGGCGCTCTTCAATCTCATTCTGTAATTGCTGCACAGTATGGGTGAGTTCAGATGTACGATTTTCAACTTGGATTTCTAGTTCCTCATTAGCTTTTTCTAGAGATTCTTGGGCTTGCTTGCGCTCTGTGATGTCGCGCACGATCGCGACATATTCTTGCATACCTTGATTTGAAAGCGAAGCATTTTGAGAAAATCGGTCAGAGATGGCAACTTCCAGGATACGCGAGTCGCGATTGGGTAGGTTGAGAGTTTGCTCGCTGCGGCTTGGCCACCGCTCGGGATCAAAAGCTAATCCGGGCAGTAGTTTGTTCAGGTTATGCCCTAGGAGTCCAGTGGCGTCGATTCCAAAAACGCTTTCAGCAGCGGGATTAGTCTGACGAATCACTCCGGTTTCATCCAGCACCACGATCGCATCTAGGGCAATGGTAAAGAGTTGTTCTGCCCCCTCTCGTGCTTCATTCATGGAGACGACTTGGGGTAAGCTCGTCCAGGTGGCAACTGCCACTCCGACAAAGCCTACGGTCATCACCAGAACAATCAAAAGATTATCGGCAGCATCGCCTGGAAGTCCATCTAACCTGGCTCTAATCACCCAGGCGATCGCGGCAGTGCTACAGACTAGAAAGATCAGGATGCCTACCTGAAGCGCCACAAAATCCTTAGTTATCTTGTAGGACTGACCTCGATAAAGCTTAATCCACCACGCAGGATGGAAGGGGGGAAATGCAATACGACGTATCGCAGCATCCACTGCCAAAATAGCGATCGGCAAAAGCAGTCCGATCAGCAGGTCTTGCCAGTTCCAAGCCAAGCCCCCAACAATCAGGATAACTGTTTCTACCAGGAAAAAGACTCCCGACCACCGAGGCCATAGCACTTCTGGCCTATCCCGACGCAGCCATAGCCCTAAATGGACTGTCATATAGGCGGTCAGGAAGGCAGTAGCCGACACCATTACTAAACGCGCTATATCTCCCCACGCTAGACAGATCATACTGAGCAAGAAAGTGAGCAACAGGGCTGGGCCGAGCACACCACGTGGGGAGACAACACCGAATACTGGCGATAGGTGTCCGTCTAAGGCAAGTTGGTACAAAACACGGGGAGAGTTGGAAACCGCAGTGGCGGAACTTAGGAGGCAGCCCGCGACGATCAAAAGCGTCACCATAAATGAGGCGACCGGCCCCCAAAAGAGTTTAGCTGCGGCTAATAGGTTTAAGAAGGTGTCGTCTTGTAATCCAGATTCTGTTGCCAAGCGCATCAGTACCCAGGAACCAGCCAGATAGGGAATAGGAATCAGCCAAGCCGCAAAGCTCAGAAACCGTAAAGTCTCCCCAGGTCGTTGGCTATCAGCGACAAATGAGGCAGCACTTTCACAGGCGTAAGCAGCGTAGACGGCGAAAAAGTACCATTTTGCCCATTCAACAAATGAAAAGCTAGGCCAACTGTTGGGAAAAAAGCCGGGACTAGCCGGGGATAGTAATAACCAGCCAATGCCTTGAGTGCAAAAAACAAACAGGAATCCGGCAGCCGGTAGAACGAAACATAAATGCAGGATACTTAAGGCGCGGGTGCCACTAAACGCGACAATAAAGGCGAGTACCGTAAAGCCAATTTTGAGGGGTATCTCAGGACATGAAATCCCTAGTGGTTTCAGGTTTGCTTCAATCAGGGCTGTGACGATTAGCGGGACTTAAACATAAAATACGATAAAAATAGGTTATAATGCTTACATAGCAAGCATATAACGTTAAAAA
>NZ_JAUBPR010000112.1:0-21642 GCF_036700845.1 Microcoleus sp. S13_C5 | reverse complement strand
CTTCTTTGAACACAACTTGATATTTTTTATTATATCATATTAGTTGTTTGTGTAATTAATTTTGTTTGACTACTTAGCAGGGCCGAAAGATTCATCACCAAAAAAGTTATGGCGATGGTGGTTTGAGAAGTATTAGAAAGTTTAGCCATCACTCTACCGAGGCTGAATCTTCTTTTAGGCAACTCCCAAATTTTCCCTCAATCGAGTTACGAATTCTCTCGTCTTCTAAAGCTTGTTTCTTCGTTGACTTACTAATATTTGTCGATGGTCTTCCTAAAGGGGGACCACTCATTCTAATTCCTCTTTCTTTGCACCAAGCTCGATTCTCGCGAGTTCGATAAATCCGATCTACATGAATTGATTCGGGATAGAATCCCGTGAACCGTTTAAATTCTTCTACTTGTTTTTTTAAGTCTACAGACTCGTTAAAATTATCCCAACTAATTCTGTCTAAAAACACGTATCCGTTACGACAACTGGCTGACAGCTTTGCCCCAAACTCAACGGATTTCCCGGCTTTCCCTCTGACGATAGGGCGGATGTGTGGTTGTGTTAAACTTACTATTCTGTCCTCAATACTATGTGTTTTATTTTCATACATCCATAACTGTTGACGGTAGACTTCTGTGACTACTAATAGCATTTTATAATAATATTTAGTCAGCCACGTTACCTCACCCATGACCGCGATATGAGCTAAATTTCTTTTAATATATTGAAGTTGTTTCTTAATCGCTTCTCTTCGCTTTTTTTGTGATGGTCTTCGTTTCTTTGCTACTGTCAAGTATTCTTTTCTAGCTAGGTTTCGATAAGTTCTTGGTTTTTTTTTAGTGGTGACTGAATTTGAGTGTGCAAAGCATCTATGATTGTTTCGGTTTGTTCCCTGGCTTGATTCAATATTCCTAAGTCGTTAGGATATTTAATGTCGGCTGGCGCGCAGGTTGCGTCTAATATTAATTTTCCTTGATTTTTCGGCTCGCTGATGTCCGATAACTTTTTATCGACTACTTTGCCTGGTGCTTCGGTCTGCTCTTTGACCATTTTTTCATTGATTTTATTGACTAGGTTGACACCTATTCTCTGTCGAAAATGAACCAACATTGATGAGTCGAAGGGTGCTTGGCTACTATAGCTGGTCATGCCTATAAAGTATTGTAAGTATGGGTTTTCTCGGATTTGTTCGATTGTTTCGCGATCGCTGGTTCCTAACCTTTCTTTAATAATTAATGCTCCCAATGCCATCCGAAAAGATTTCGCTGGAGCTCCCATATCTACGGAAAAGTTTTGAGCATATTCTGCTTCAAATGCTGACCACGGAATTAGTTTCGCCATGATTACCCAACGATTATCTTCTAACAATTGCCCCTCAAAAGGCAAGTCAAAGTTGGATGGCGGGTTTGGGGTTGGGTCAACTTTTCGGTACATTACGAAAGTGATGTTGTACTAGGCTTTGGACAGATTTTAGCTCATCAGCTTGCACACGCGGAGCGTTCAAACCAGTCAAAGTCTTTCTCTGTAAAGGTTTTAGGCTTTTTCGGCAAGCCCTACTTTATTTGCCTGGAATCTGCTGTATCTATCTAATTTACTAAATTTCAGAGCATAATCATTAATTTTTAGAAGTCTACAGGGTTAATTTTTTGATATTTACCTAAAAATCCTGCACAAACAATCACAAATACAAATTGTGATTGTTTGTGCAGGATTTTTCCGCTAACTTTTTAGAAAAAAGCGCCGTACAATAAGCCATATAGAGAAGGAAAAACATAAATTCTTGGCTAATCCGCCTAAAAGAATAAAATTATACCATTTCATAATTTTTATTATACAAACATAAAGTTTGGGTTTGGTTCCTAAACCAAACAAGCATTTGCTACAAGTTGAAACAAATTATTATATTTTTTTGTAGCGGGTTAGAATAGTAAAAAAATGCTTAACAAAAAAGGGAACACGGAGATGTCTACAAAACAGACTTTCTCTTGGTCATTAGAGAAAATTCTAGAAAAAATTTCAGAAATAGCACTTCAAATCAACGAGGTCGGTGATCTGGAGACAATTTTGCAATTTGCGGTAGAAGAAACCAGGGTGCTACTGCAAACCGATCGTGTGATTATTTATCGCTTCCTACCAAAGGGAAATGGTGTAGTATTTGCTGAATCGGTTGATGCCCTGTGGCCGCGAATCCTAGGAAAAAAGATTTATGATCCTTGCTTTGAAGCTACCTGGGTAGAGCGTTACAGCCAGGGACAAACGAGCAGCATTTGTGATATTCACAGCGGTCATCTTCAAGCTTGTGATGTCGAATTGCTCGATCGCATCCAAGTTCAAGCAAATTTAGTTGCGCCAATCTTGCTAGATGGCAAACAGCAGCCATCTCCGAAGCTTTGGGGACTGTTGATTGCTCATCAATGCCAAAGTCCGCGTCAGTGGGAACCTCTCGACGTTCAGATCGTGCAACAGGTTGCAATGCACATCGGGTTGAGGATGCGGCACTTGGAATCTCACCGCCCGGTGCAGTCGCCAAATCAACCGCCGGAACTCGAAACAGAACCGAATCCAACTGCCACCTATACAGAAAGCGCCCCCACAGTCAATCATCAAAATTGTATACAACCAGAGTTTGCCTGTTCCCTGAGCGGGGATATTGTGCACCTCAAAGCCTTTGACTGGTTGCAAAACCCGATCTGGATATTTGATATTGAGCATTGGCAAATCCGGTGGGCCAACCAAGCCTCCTTGTACCTGTGGAATGCTTCGATGCGGCAGCAACTCGCGAGCCACAACTTTAGGGATATGTTGTCAGAGTCTACTCGGATTCGCTTGCAGAGCTATCTGCAGCTGTTTGAGCAAGGCAAAACCTTGTCCGAGCAGTGGACGTTTTATCCGGGCGGTGAGCCTGTTTCTGTCGGCTGTCGGTGCTCTGCCATCAGGATTGATAGTGGGCGTTTGGCAATCTTGGTCGAGGGTAAGGTCGAAACCGCTCCTCAAATCGAACCAGAAACCCTGCGATCGATCGAGGCAATCCGACACACAACGCTCATGGTTTCGCTGTACACCCTCGAAGGTGTGCCGCTGCTACAAAACCCGGCCGCCTTGCGCTGTTATGGGGATGCGCTGCACGCTGGCTCTGCGACAGACAATGCTTTTGTGAGCCGCTTTGTTGACTCTCAGGTAGGAGAGCGAGCAATGGCAGTTCTTAAGTCCGGTGAGGTCTTTAGTGTTGAGGCTCAAGTTATTACTCTGGCGGGAATTCGCTGGCACGGGATGGACGTGCGGTGTACCAACGACCCGGTAACAGGCAACCCGATGTTGCTCGTGAACGAAAATGACATTACCGACCGCCAGCAGACAGAAACAGCCCTGCAAAAGAGTGAAACCCGGTTGTCAGAAGCCCAGCGGGTTGCCCACATCGGTAGCTGGGAATTTGACGTGATTGCCGGCAAAATTACCTGGTCTCCCGAACTATTCGAGATTTTGGGACGCGACAGCGCCCTAGGCGAACCTACCTATGAAGAAAACCTGCGGCTTTACCATCCCGAAAGTGCCAAACAGCTACACCTGGTAGTTCAACGAGCGCTCACTCACGGAGAGCCTTATCTATTGCGGCTCCGAGTCGTGCGCCCGAATGGTTCTATCCGCCATACCGAAGGCAGAGGACAGGCCCAACTCAATGCAGAGGGAAAAGTCATTCGGTTGTTTGGTACATGCCAAGACATTACGGATCTTGTCCAGGCAGAAACAGAACTCAGAGAATTGAGTACAGCTCTTGCTAATGCCGTTGAGGGCATCTCGCGGGTGGATGTTTTCGGACGATATGTCAGCGTTAATCAAGCCTACGGCAATATAGTGGGTTATCAACCTGAAGAAATGGTTGGTATGAATTGGCAGAAAACAGTTCATCCAGAAGATCTCGACATGATGAGGGTGGCTTATCAAAAAATGCTAGCCGAGGGCCGAGTGGAGGTTGAGGCCCGGGGTATCCGGAAAGATGGTTCGATTTTTTACAAGCAATGGGTGATGTTGGCAGCCTACGACTCGCAGGAGCGATCGATCGGGCATCACTGCTTTATGAAGGATATCAGCGATCGCAAGCAAGCAGAAGCATCATTACAGCAAGAGTTCCAGCGTCTGAGTATAGTGATTGCTACCCAACAGGAAATCGCCATCCGCAATCCCAATCTTGATGCAGTCATGGCGGTAATTGCAGAGAGGACTCAAGATTTGACCCGCGCCGATGGAGCAGTGATTGAAATCCTGGAAGGGGATGAATTGGTGTATCGGGCAGCCAGCGGTATCGCCACAGCCTATGTTGGATTACGGATCAAAGTAGGGACAAGTTTATCGGGAAAATGTATTGCGACTGGTCAAATCATGCTTTGCAACGATTCAGAAACCGATGCACGGGTGGAGCAGGCTGTCTGTCAGCGCATTGGTATCCGGTCACTGGTGGTTGTTCCCTTGTTCTATCAGGACGATCGGGTTGGTGTCTTAAAAGTTGTTTCAGCTACACCCTGTGCCTTTACAGAGTCAGATATTCATACCTTACAACTGATGGCCGGGTTTTTGGCGGGTAGCCTGCATCTGGCTTCAGAGTTTGATGCTAAAAACATTCTCCTGAGTCAATTACAGGAAAGTGAGGAACGGTATCGTTCTGTGATTGCGAGCATGACAGAAGGCGTCGTACTTCAGCTAGCAGACGGACAAATTACTACCTGTAATGCTAGTGCCGAAAGGATTCTAGGGCTGACCCCCGAACAAATGATGGGCGGTACATCCATAGATTTAGACTGGCGAACCGTTCGGGAAGATGGCTGTCCCTTCCCCAGCGAACAGCATCCGGCAATGATCACCCTCATGACGGGACAACCGCTATCAAATGTGGTGATGGGCATTCACAAATCGGATCAAACGCTGACTTGGATTTCGATTAATTCTCAACCGCTGTTCCATCTCAATCAGTCTCAACCCTATGCAGTAGTGACGACTTTTGCTGATATTACAGAACGCAAGCAGGCCGAGGAGATGCTCAGACACCGGGCGGAACAAGAAAGATTATTTGCTACGACAGATGGGTTAACACAAGTAGCAAACCGCCGCTTTTTTGATGAGCGATTGCAGTCGGAATGGCACCGACTGATGCAGCGGAAACAACAGCTTTCGTTGATTATGTTGGATGTAGATTATTTCAAGCGATATAACGATTGCTACGGACATCAAGCTGGGGATACTTGTTTGGTAAAAGTGGCTTCATCGGCTGCACAAGCGGTTAAATGTTCATCGGATCTGTTTGCACGTTACGGCGGCGAAGAATTCGCTGCTATCCTACCGAATACGGATGCTGCTGGCGCGATCGCGGTTGCTGAGTCGATGCGTCAGGCAATCCGAAATTTGGCAATCCCTCACGAGCAATCTAATGTGAGCTCGATCGTGACCGTTAGCATGGGAATTGCGACTGTGATTCCCTGCTTGGGAACATCACCGGATGAACTCGTTGCCGTCGCCGATCGAGCATTGTATGATGCGAAACGACAAGGGCGCGATCGCTACAGAAGCGCCAACCAGATGACGGCGCCAGATTTCAATGCAGTTGTAGAATAGGCAAAATATGTCGATCGCGCCAAACTTCACGCATAAGTTCGTAGGCGTAAGCCGGGGCGTAGCCATCGCAAAGCTATCAAAAGGACAGCGACAGTGCATTTATATTTGATCCGTCACGGTATCGCAGCCGACCCCGAAAAATATGATACAGATTTAGAACGCCCGCTGACTAAAGAGGGCGAGCGTAAAACCAGGAAAATTGCCCAACGGCTGTACGATCTCGAAATTCAGTTTGACTTGATTCTCACCAGCCCCCTACTGCGGGCGCAGCAAACCGCCCAAATCCTGCAAACCGTCGGTTTGAGTTCCAAAATAGAAGAATCCGCCGCCCTCGCACCTTCAGGAGACATCGGGAACTGGCTGGAGTGGTACAAACAGTGGCAGGAAATAGGTAGCGGTAGCTTGGCCCTGGTGGGCCACCAACCAGACTTAGGCCACTGGGCAGAAACTTTGGTTTGGGCTCGATCGCAAGATGCCCTCATTCTCAAAAAAGCAGGTATCATCGGCTTAATCCTCCCGGAAACCGGCTCCCCAGTGGGCCGCAGCCAAATGTTTTGGCTAACTGCGCCCAAGTTTTTACTGCCCTAGAAACAGCGAACCGCCCCGACATTAACAGGACGCGCCAGCCCTCTTAAACCCGCATTCTCGGACGGCGAAACCGGGTTTGAGGGGCGACAATACGCAGCGGTGCGATCGGGCCCGCGTGTTGAAAAACCCGGTTTCTGAACCGCAATTAAATGATTATTTGTCAATACTGTGACACTATCTTGGTTTCTGGTAATGTACTTTTATGTAGATTGAACTCACACAAAACGGTATCGCAATGGTCGTCGGCGAATTCAAACCAGGTTTAGAAGGTGTTCCCGCCACCTTGTCCAGCATTAGCTACGTCGATGGACAAAAAGGGTTGCTGGAATATCGCGGGATTAGCATCGAGGAACTGGCACTGAAAAGTTCCTTTCTTGAAACTTCATATTTATTGATCTGGGGTGTACTTCCGACAAAGGAAGAACTAGAAGCTTTCGAGCATGAAATTCGCTATCACCGCCGGATCAAATATCGCATCCGGGACATGATGAAATGCTTTCCTGAAAGAGGACATCCAATGGACGCCCTGCAAGCTTCAGCGGCCGCCCTGGGCTTGTTCTACTCCCGCAGAGCTCTGGCTAACCCAGCATACATTAGAGAAGCTGTAGTGCGGCTGCTAGCTAAGATTCCCACAATGGTAGCAGCGTTCCAGCAAATGCGACGGGGAAATGACCCGGTGCGGCCGAGGGATGACTTGAACTACTCGGCTAACTTTCTTTATATGCTCAACGAGCAAGAACCCGATCCGCTGTTAGCTAGCATTTTTGACACTTGTCTGACTCTCCACGCTGAACATACAATTAATGCCTCTACATTTTCGGCAATGGTAACAGCTTCGACGCTGACAGACCCTTACGGAGTGATTGCTTCAGCAGTTGGCACTTTGGCGGGGCCGCTGCACGGGGGAGCTAATGAAGAAGTGATTGATATGTTGGAGCAAATTGGTTCGGTAGAAAATGTGCGGCCTTTTGTCGAGAAGTGCGTTGCAAACAAGGACAAAATCATGGGCTTCGGTCACCGAGTTTACAAGGTGAAAGATCCGAGAGCAACTATTCTTCAGAGGTTAGCGGAACAGTTGTTTGAGAACTTCGGCCACGACGATTATTACGACATTGCTGTCAAGTTGGAAGAAGTGGTTGAAGAGAAATTGGGTCAGAAAGGAATTTATGCAAATGTAGATTTCTATTCTGGTCTGGTTTACCGAAAAATGGGAATTCCGCTGGACTTATTTACGCCAGTTTTTGCGATCGCCCGCGTTGCTGGCTGGTTGGCCCACTGGAAGGAACAGCTAGAGGCAAACCGCATTTACCGCCCGACTCAAATATATACGGGGACTCACGGTGCTCCTTATATTGCGATCGAGGACAGACTCCCATCCTAAAGCAACATGATCAACCCCGATCGCAAAATAGGGAGAATAATTGTTTTGCTTTCGTGAAGGGTTGAATTAAAAATTGCTTTCGCGTTGCGAGTCAGGAAGCAATCTCTGTCTGCCAAAAGCTGTCGTGCTGGGTTGCACCCCTCTTGTATGTTGTGCTGTTTGTTGGCGACAATAGTAACAAGTGACGATTTTCAGGAACTCCGGTCCTCAGGCTTGCGGGTCTGAGGTTTTTTATTGCAATATTACGAATAGCTTTCGGTAGGTTGCTGCGCGCGCACCCTACTTGTATTTACGCTTCGCTTGTATAGTATTAGATACAAAGTGAAGATGCGCGATCGCATTTAAATTCCTCCCGCTTTTAGTCGTCAGAACATCTATGTCTTACAGCAACAGCGAAATTGAGGGCAAGTCTTTCTACCAATCCGAACCCTTGATCGCCCGCTTGAGAGGGATTATCCGAGATTATCCCGAAGGCGTTGGCATTATCAAAGAGTTGATCCAAAATGCTGACGACGCTAAAGCAACGCGGGTAGAAATTACTCTTGATTGGCGCCACCATCCGGTCAAACAATTGCCTGACGATCGTATGGTAGTGCTAATGGGGCCGGCGATGTTAGTCTACAACGATCGCGTGTTTGCAGATAAAGATTTTGAGAGCATTCGCAGTCTGGGACAAAGCGAAAAAGCGCGAGATTTGCAGAAAACGGGTAGATTTGGCGTCGGGTTTAATGCAATATATCATGTTACAGATTATCCGAGTTTCGTATCGCGCGATCGCATCATCTTTTTTGACCCTCACGGTGCAGCTATTCCCGGCACTTCCCGACAAGAACCCGGACGCGAGTGGAATTTAGCAGACGCTAAATGGTACGAACAATATCCAAATTTTATGCAAGTCTACGCAGCGGGAGGATTGCCATTAGGAGATACAAATTTTCAAGGCACTTTGTTTCGCTTGCCATTGAGAACTGCAGAACACGCTAAAGATAGCGAAATTCGTAAACAAGCTTTTACCGAATCCAACGTCAAGGAACTACTAGACGAACTGAGTAATTCAGGTGAAGAACTGCTACTATTTCTGAAATCTGTTCAGGAAATTAGAGTTTACGAAATTCCCGCAAACAGTCAAGAAACTCGGCAAGAGATTCTGGCGATTGTTACCCAGAACCCGCAAGAAGTACGAGAAGCGCGGCAACAACTCCTCGATGCAATTCCCAAGACAGCAGACAAATTGCTGGAATTGTGCCACAATAATCCAGCCGGTTTAATATCAGTTTCTTACCGCCACGAGATAGAAACGATTAGCGGGAATCGGAATACCAAATCAACTTGGAGAACAGTAAGTTTAATTCGCACAGATGAAGGCGGCGAGTTGGCAAAAGTCATAAAAGCAATGTACGAAAGCCAAGAAAAAGTCTTGCCTTGGGCGGGCGCTGCTGCTAGGATTAATGCTGTTAGTACCGAGGAAAATCCTCAACCTGTGGGCGGGAAAGTTTACTGTTTTTTGCCACTTCCTCTAGAAACAGGGCTGCCCGTTCACATCAACGGTTTTTTTAATTTAAATAGTTCGCGGGACAACCTCAGCAGCGACAGCGGACAAACTGGAAAAGACCGACCGAGATCTATTTGGAACCAACTACTGGCGCAGCACGTTTTGTCTCACGCTTATGCTAACTTAATTGTTGATTTAGTGCAAGATATTGGCAGGTATCAGACAGAGGAATTTTATAAATTTTGGCCTGTTAGCAAAATTACTGTCAGCAAAGCTCTCGAAGAACTGCACCGCTTTGTAATCGAGTTATTATATCAAAGAAAAGTTGTGCGATCCGCTGTAGAACACGCTGTAACTGAACGTGTATTCACCGTGGTAGTGATGTCGCAAACAAGATGGGTGACGCCTCCGACAATCAGAAATCTACCTTCTAAAAAATTGTGGGACGAATTATTAGAACCGCTGCGCGCCGACAAAATCGACATTCCTGAACCGCCATTGCCAGAGTCAATTTTGGTAGTATTCAAAGATTCAGGTTTGCCCTTAGAAACATTTAGTGCGGCGGACTTGCGAAAGCACTTAACCGAAAATAAAGAGTTAGGTGTGCCTTTGCAAAATGCACCCAAACCCAGCTTGCAAAATAGACAGTGGATTGCGAATATGTTGCGTTATTGCATCAGCGACAATCACCGAAATTTGCGCGGTTTGCCGTTAGCTATTCTCGCTAATAATACTTTACAAGTATTTGGTTACAATCCGATAGGAACTATTTACATTTCAGAGTATACACCAAGGCAGATATTTGCTAATCATCTAGAATGGTTTTTGCACGGAGATTTAACCAATGTATTGCCTCCACATAACATGATTGGCGTTTCAGAGATGAATGCCACAGAAGTAGCGAGAAAATTGGTTCACGTAATTGGTTCAAGGCAGTCAGAATGTGATTGGCAAGCTGATGGATCACATCCACCGAATGCAGAGTGGTTAACTCTCGTATACAATTATTTTTTCAATATCTCGCCCAGATATCTGTCGCGAGAAACAGTTGATGAATTGAAGAGAGTTCCGCTGGTTCCTGGAAATGATGGTAAGCTTTACAAAGGAGGAAAACTTGATACTCCTTTGTTGTGCGGCGATAATATTGCAGGGGAAATGATTGAAGCTTTACAGTATTTTGGGGTGACGCTTGTCAAAGCACCGGTAAAACTTGAAAGTGCGATCGCACAATTTGCCCAACGACACAAAAATCAGTTAATCTCGTTTGTTGTTGGCCCAGATGTACTAGATACAGTATCTTCGCGCTACGCCCGAGGTTTGCCACCCTACCACCAAAAGCATTATACATCTCTCCTCAATTTCCTGGCAAATTCAGATCCAATAGATTACAACCAAGATAGCCTCAACAAGCTGCGTCAACTTCCCATTTACCCCACAACTTCCAACGAAATAGTTTCCCTCAACGATGAAAATGTCTACCTTCCTGGCGGCGGATACGAACCGCCAGAAATTGCAGGTACGTTGAGGCTTTTACGCCTAGAAAAAAATCGGGAATGGCTGCGGCTATTCCAAGTTTTGCAAGTTCCGGTACTGAATCGCGCTAGACTAATTCGCGAGTGCTTGTTGCCTGAGTATGCGTCATTTGCCCCGGAAGAACAATTAATGGCGCTAGCGTGGATTCGAGATCATCTGAGTGAAGCTTGCAAAGAACTAGAAAAGGGAGGAGAGGATGCTTCCTCATTCAAGGAAGAGCTTAAAAAGGCGCGTTTGGTACGCTGTAGCGATCGCAGATTACGCTCTGCCGAATTAATTTACACTCCTGAAAATCAAGTAATCCGCAACATTCTAGGAAATTTAGCAGCTATTCCAGACATGGAATTTTACTCGCAGGATGAGCTACTCTGGCTCGATTTTTTCGAGAGTTTGGGTATGCGAAGAACCTTGAGTGCAGATGACATTGTAGCTTGTGTTGACCATCTAATTCAAACCGCAAATCGTTCAGGTGCAGGTGCAGTAACCGATGCTTGCATTGCTGTTTTTAACTACATCGTTGATAATGATAATTGGGATGAACTAAAACATACGAAAATTGCCAATACCAACAAAACACTGGCTGAAACACTCGCAGATAAGCCTTGGCTTCCTGTCGAGCAAAATCCTCAAACGTTAAGCCAATATCCCGGCGCGGCGATACCTGAACCGAGGCTGTATCGCGCTAAAGATGTCTGTTTCATTCAAGATGTTCGCTTAGTTGCTAGCCAAAAATTTTTATTTGCACGCCCTCAGCGCGACTTGCTGAAGCCGGAAATCAGAACTGCACTTGGTTTTGAGCCTGTAGATACAAGTACAGTTATCGACCACTTTGATACACTAATCAAAACTTGGGAAAATGACAGTTGAAATCACGACACCCGACGATCTAAACGCACATTTACAATCAGTAAAGGCAATTTACAAGTATCTCGATGATACTTTCATCAAAGGCAGTATTTCCAGCGAACAACGCCAGCAAATTCAAAAGCGCTTTGCTCACCGTCAATGTCTGTGGGATGAGTCTAGGGGTAAGTTTTGGCTGCCAAAATACGCTTTTTTGGATGACGTGCCTTTTTTCGGCAACCGCCGCACAACTATAGCGGTTTCTAATCCATTTTCCGAAGTCTATCAGCTTTTAGGACAAGGGATATCGCCTGTTGTGCAAGATTACCTAGATTTTCTCGAAGAATTAGCAGCAGAGTACAGCAACACACCTTTAAACGAAGCAGATAAAAACTATGTGATCGAGGTCATCGGCCGTCTAGAATCTCAACAGTCATTAGAAGGCTGCACAGTTCAAAACCCACCGATACTTACTGCTAACATCACACTTGCTCCCGCCTGTCAAGTTCTCATCCCGGACGCCCCTTGGCGCCAAGATTACATTGATCCCAACCAGATACTGCACCACCAAATCTCCCCCAAGTTTGCCAAAGCTGCGGGAAGTCTTTCTTTATTAAAAGATGTGATTGAACGTCCGACGACGGTCAAAAATGCCCTAAATGCTAAAAGTAATGATTGGTGTCGAGAATGGCAAAATACGCTAAATTCCCCAGAATTTATATCGGGTTTAAAGCGGCTGATTTTCCACGAGCGCGACTCTGAACCAATCCTCGATATCATCTGGATTGCAAAGGCTAAAGTTTCGCCAGCTAGCCAAATTCATGTAGATTTATTCTGGAAGGGTGAAACCCAAATCGCGGCATCTATACCGGGGACTCAATACTTTGATGAGTTGAATAAAATATTTCATATTATCAGTAGCAGTAGCAGATACATTATGCTCTGCTATTTAGCAGAGAGTATTAATGCTCGACTCGGCGAATATGCAGTGCAAAATCTGCTGCCGCTGGCAAGCATTCTGGATGCTGAGCCGAACAATATTAATGCTTTGCTAAATGAGTTGCGAATTAGGTCTTTACCGGGCGATTTGTCTCCCGTCACCGCTCCTAATTTAGAAATTACATTCTCTGCAGGAGAAAAGGGCGATCGAAAGGGAGATAGCTCAATTTATTGGGGCGCATTTTGAGCGATGATAATGAGCATTATTATCGGCTCTGTAAGGTACGCAATGCGTACCCTACCAGCCTCTATTCTTCAGTCCGCGCAAGCTGACTTCGTTTGTGTAGACGCGGTTTCAACCGCCGACTCTAAACAGATTGAGTTACATGATGGCGACTGGTCAATTTATCCAATTGATTGACCAACAAACTGAGGAACAATCCCACATCGGTAACAACTCCAATAGACTCGATCGAACCCCGATCGCTCAATTTCGTCACCACCGCCGGATTAATGTCCACACAGACCATCTTCACACCAGCCGGCGTCATATTTCCCACACCAATTGAGTGCAGCATAGACGACAGCATTAACACCATATCCGCACCGCGTAACAGCTCAGTATATTCTTCTTGAGCCTTAACTAAATCCATTTGCGTGTCGGGAAGCGGGCCGTCATCCCGGATCGAACCTGCAAGAGAAAACGGTATATTGTTCTTTACGCACTCATACATCACACCGTTAGTAACCAAGCCTGCTTCAACAGCTTTTGCAATACTCCCGTAACGTCGCACAGTGTTAATTATTTTCAAGTGGTGTCGGTGTCCGCCGCGCACAGCAATACCGCGTTTCATGTCAACCCCTAAAGAGGTTCCCATATTCGATTGTTCCATGTCGTGAACTGCGATCGCATTGCCACCCAACAACGCTTGCACGTAACCTTCACGAATTAAGTGCGCTAAATGTTCGCCACCGCCAGTGTGGATAACAACAGGCCCCGCCGTAACTACAACTTTGCCACCGCGATCGCGAATTTGGCGCAATTCCCACGCTACTTGTTCCACCACCAATTCTACGCGGCGCTCGCTAGAAACGCTGCCCGACATAAAGCTGAATTCTTGAGAATTGCGCTGTTCCCGCGATTCTGTTTTGCGGATGGTGCGGATACCCACTACATCTACAACGACTTTTTCTCCTACTTTTAAATCTCGCAGTAATTTGCATTTAGCGACTGGGCCGTCGGCAGTTTCAGTAATAGCAACTGCACCGTCCATCCGCTGATTTTGCACTTTCACCCACTGGTTATTTACCCGCACTTCCGTGGGATAAATCGTACTCACATAAAAGTCGTCCGGCCCGACGCCATCTTGCACTACCGGCTCTAAAATAGCGTCGCAAATCTCTTGCGGCGGGGGTACTGCACCCAAGTCAATCAGCAGTCCCATGATTTCTTCCATCACATCGTGGGAAGGAGCCGAAACTTTAACGTCCGCAGATGATGTGCTTTGCCGCTGCTCTCCTAAATTGAAATTGAGCACTTGGAAACTGCCACCGTTTTCGATAATTAAGTCTAAAGCGCGGCTGATTAAACCCGCATCGAGCAAGTGACCTTCCATGCGAATTGTGCGGCTTTCTACCATCACGTTTGCCGATCGATCTTCTTGCACCGGTTCAGTTACCCGTAGCGTCAAACACTTACAGGCGCCGCCCGCTTTCAGAAATTCGCTCATCGGCGTTTCAATTACTTGAAAACCGGCCTGAGTAATGCGCGTTTTCAAGGCTTCGCTAACCTTGTTCATTACCACAACTTTGTCAATATTGACGGCATTGCAGGCAAAATTTGCGGCATCGGCTTCTTCAATAGCAATGCGTTTTTCCGGCGCAACTCGCATTTCAATTAAGCGGTTGGAGTAGGAGTCAAATGCTGCTGGATAGTAGAGCAAATAGCCGCCTGTCAGGGGGCAAAAACAGGTGTCTAGGTGATAGAAACGTTCGTCAACTAAACGCAGCGAAAGCACTTCAATGTTGAGCCATTTTGCTAGTAACGGGTGCGAGTCGAGTTCGGAACGGAAGCCGTATCCCGCCCACAACCAGCGTCCTTCGCGATCGAGCAAAGCATCGCCAGCGCCCTCAAACGGCAAATCTTTCGGGAGTTCGTGTACGGTGAAACCTTTGCTTTCAAACCATGCTTTGAAATAGGGCTCTTCGCCTTGACGTTCTTTGTGATAGAAACGGCTGAGGACGAAGGTATTGCCTAACAGTAAGCCTGCGTTGGCGGTGAACACCATATCCGGCCAGCCTTTTGCCGGCGGTACCAGGTCTACCACCGCGTTGTCTTTGAGGACGTGGTAGAGTTTTTCCCACTGTTCGACGGCGCGATCGCGCGATGATTTGTGGACATTTCCCTCCATCCACGGATTAATCACGTAATCCACATCGTAGTGGTCGGGAGCACACATGAGGAAGCGAATTGAGTCAGTCATAATGCAGTTAAAATGTGGTAGACGCTACAGCAGACGTATGTTGACAGAGTTTGTATAATAGCAACTGTAATATTCACTACTAATTTTAGCAGCGCAACGTCTGGAGCCTCAAAAGGGTAACTTTTTATTATATCATGTTTAGGATGAGATTACACTAAATGACAGACTGTTCGCAGGAAATACTGGAGAAAATGTCAGGTTATGACGCACTCTAAAATAGGTTCTGATAGACGATTAATATGATCTCCGTTGAATTGCCTCCAGTCTTACGGTCGGGGCGGGTTTAGGCTCATCTCAGGCTTATATTATAGATTGTTGGTGCACCGGCCCCTACAAGAATTATGGTTAATTTACCGGGCTTGATATAACAGCTTATCCTAACTTTTAACTTCCAACTTTTGCGAAATCGGCAGTTCGATCGCAAATTCTGTTCCCCGGCCAACTTCTGAATGACACTCCAACTTACCGCCGTGGGTGTCTTTCACAATTTGGTAACTAATAGACAATCCCAAACCAGTGCCACTGCCGATCGGTTTGGTAGTAAAAAACGGGTCAAACATCCTTGACTGAACTTCAGGACGGATACCGGGCCCGCTGTCAGAAATCCGCACACACACTTGATTTTCGCTGCTGAGTTCAGTAACAATGCGAATCTGGTTAACTTTGCAAGTACAGTTTGCTGATGACTCTTCCATAGCATCGATCGCATTCACCAGCAAATTCATAAATACCTGGTTTAATTGAGCCGGATAACACTCGACTTTGGGCAGGTTCCCGTAATTTTTAATAACTTGAATTTCCGGACGTTTTGGCTGTGACTGGAATCGGTGCTGCAAAATCACCAAAGTGCTCTCTATCCCTTCATGAATGTCTATTACTTTGCACTCTGTTTCGTCAAGTCTCGAAAAGTTTCTCAAAGACAGCACTATCTGCTTAATCCGGTTAGCACCTTCTTGCATTGAAGCCATGATTTTCGGGAAATCGTCAGCAATAAAATCTACCTCGACTTCTGCCAATTCTTGGGCTATTTCTGGAACTGGTTCGGGATAGTATTGCTGGTAGAGCTGGATCAATTTTACCAAATCGCGAGCGTGCTGCGCGGCGGGAACAATATTGCCGTAGATGAAGCTGATGGGGTTATTAATTTCATGGGCTACTCCCGCTACCATTTGCCCGATAGTTGACATTTTTTCGGCTTGAATGAGCTGGGATTGAGCATTTTTTAAGTCTTCCAGAGTTTGTTCTAACTGTTGTGCTTTTTCTCGTTCTCGCTGTTCGCTAAATTGCAACTCTACTTCGGCTTGTTTGCGATCACTAATATCAATATGCGTGCCCGTCATCCGCAAAGGATTTCCCGAAGCGTCGCGTTCCATCACCTTCGCTTGAGCCAAAATCCACTTCCAGTCGCCGGATTTTGTCAGCATCCGAAATTCCTTTTCGTAAGTGGGCTCTTTGCCTTCTAAGTGGGCATTTACCGCTGCTGTAACCGAACCGAAATCCTCTGGATGTACCAGTTTTTCCCACGATGCGGAACTATTTTCTACCTCCTCTGCTTCATATCCCAGCATCGTTTTCCACCGCGAATTAAAATAGACTTCTCCCGTGGCAAGATTCCAATCCCACAAGCCCATCGCACTGCCTTCAAATGCCAGATAAAAACGTTCTTCGCTAATTTGCAAAGCTGCTTCGGCTTGTTTTCGATCGCTAATATCCATCACTGTTCCCAACAGTTTGATTACTTCCCCAGTTTCGCTAAAAACAGCTTCTCCCCTGCCTTCGACGTATATAATTTGACCGCTAGGATGCAAAAATCGGAACTCTCTTTTGTAGGAAATGCCTTGTGAGATAGTCAGGCTGACTGTTTGTTGAAATAATTCTCTGTCGTCGGGATGACACATCTTTAAAAGTTTGGCAGATGTCGGTTCAGTGGCGCTTGAGTCAAGACCAAAAATGCGGAATACTTCTTCTGACCAAGTAATTTTATTTGTGACTAAATCAAATTCCCAACTGCCGATATGGGCAATTTTCTGGGCTGCTGCTAGACTAGCTTCGCTCTGCTGAAGTTTAAGTCGCTGTTGTTTATCTTGTTCGAGAAGATTTGCTTGAGCGATCGCAATTCCCATCTGTGCCGCCACAGCGCTCAATAATCTGATCTCATCCTGCGTCCAGTGGCGGGGGCGATCGTACTGATGCAAGCATATCATTCCGTTGGCTTTTCCCTGATAGGAAGTGCGGATGGATATCATCGACTTCAAACCTATTTGACAGCACAAATGTCGGACGTTTTCGAGCAGCGGTTCGGAAAAAACATCGTTATAAACTACAGCTTGATCTTGGGACAACAAAAACTGAACGTGAGGATTGCCCTGTATGGGAATTTCTAAATCTAAAAGCGATTTTGAGGCGACTTTTCTGTACTCTGCAACATTAATAATTTTGGAAATTGGGTGTTCTGTGTAGGTGTGAATCAAGCAGCAATCGGCATTAAAAATTCTGCCTATTTGGGCCGCGGCTGTTTGAAAAACTTGATCGGGATTTAAGCTGTAGCGAATTTCGAGAGTAATTGTTTCTAACAGAAATCTTTGTTTGATTTGCCGTTCCAAAGCAGATAAAGCTGTTTTAAGTTCGAGTTCTGCTTGTTTGCGATCGCTAATTTCAGTGGCCGTTCCCAAAATTTTCCACGGTTTGTCGTCGGCTGTTCTGGCAAACACTGTATCCACGCTAACAAACCAGCGATATTCACCATTTTTATGCTGAATTCGGTACTCAAACTCAAAGCTTTCACCGTCTTTTGCTGCCTCAATCCTGCTCAGGTGTTCTGAGAATCCTGGCAAATCGTCAGCGTGTATTAAGTTAGGAAGAAATCCTCCTGCCATTTGCTGGATTTCTTCAAAAGAATAGCCAATATCGCTATAGATTTCGCGGTTGATATACAGAGTTCGCTGTTCAATCAAATCGGAAACGTACAAAAGATTAGGATGTGTTTGAATTACTGCCGACAGCCAGCGTTGGCTGTCTCGGAGTTCTGCTTCGATCCGCTTGCGTTCTTCTATTTCTGCTTGCAGCCGCGCATTTTGTGCTAAAATTTGTTTATAAAGACGGCTCAGAAGCAGTTGATTTTCGACGCGACTCACCACTTCTTCTGTTTGAAATGGTTTACTAATGTAGTCTGCCGCGCCCACCGAAAAAGCTTTGACTTTATCAAAAACTTCATTTAAAGAGCTAATAAAAATCACAGGAATATCTTTGGTTTGCGGACAAGCTTTTAGCTGTTCGCAGACTTGATAGCCATCCATACCGGGCATCATGATGTCGAGCAAAATCAAGTCTGGTGGACTCGACATAGCAAAGTTAAGAGCCAATTTGCCATCTCGTGTCGGTCGCACTTTATATCCCCGCTTAGACAAAAGCCGGGATATAAGTCGCAAGCTGTCTGGATGGTCGTCCACGATTAAAATATTTTCTTGTAAGACAGTGTTTTGAAGTCTAAGTGTTTCTAGTCTTGGATTTTTATTGTCAGTTGTATTCACAGCAGACCCTCAAACTATTCAAGTTGTATATGTGGGAATATTTTTAAAGTCATTAACCGCTTGTAGCTAATACTCTCCGATAAACCAGCACAACTATTGGCTCTCTAGCACACTCCTAAATTATCTGTCATTATATCAAAAATAATGCTTGTTTGAAAATGTTGGTCGCTCAAATTATCGAAACCGAGTGATAAAACAGCCTAGATTGCTCAAATCACAGGCTAAACAAGCAATTTTGATTAAAGGTAAAACTTTTACTTTTACAATTTTTATAACCCGGTTTTGCCTCCCTTTACCGGGTGGATCTGTATTATGTTTTGTCAGTAGATATCCACACTCGAAAGGTTAATTAAAACAGCCAGGAACATGGGTGTCAACTTAAGACTCAAATTCTTTGTTTTTCGGCTTTATATCCAAGTCCTGAGTTCCCTAAATTCCCATTCTTAAGCAGCGCTAGGGCAGTGTAGGCATAATTATCAAACAGTATACCGTTACTAATTATGAGCTTAAGTTGACACCAATGGGCCATGAAAAACTCCTACAATATCTTATATTTTATTTGCGCGGTGGGGCTGATTTATGGTATCTTTGTCTCGGTCTGCAACTCCCCGCAAGCGGCGTACACGGCTTTCACGTTATACCAATTCAGAAAAATCCGAGCAATTTCTAAAGCTAGCTGCGGCTTGCCTTGGTTAATCAACCACTGCAAAAAAGGAGTCATCGTTCGCTCGTTAAGCATCCCACCTAATGATAAAACTCCCCACAGGATTTGGTGCAAAAAAGTCATTTGAATCATCATTCGTACTTCCCAACTAGGGTGCTTTTGATAAAATAAAACTCCCATTCTCCCGCGCTGAATTTCGCGGTCAATCATGCCAGGAATTTGCTCTAAACTAAAAGGTGGATGCCAGTGATACCCGACAGCAGCCGGACATTTAATTAGTTTCAGACCTAATTTTTTCAACCTAACTCCCAACTCTAGATCTTCCCATCCGTACAGTTGAAAGCGAGTGTCAAACAGTCCAGCAGCCAGCAGCCAGTGGCGGGCGATCGCCACATTTCCCGTAGCAAAATAAGCCGCCGAAAAATCGGTGATTTTGTAAGGTTCCGAGGTAGGATTGTCGAAATTGCAAGTATTAATCACGCTGCCGTAAGTAAAAACAGCATCAGTATCTTTGTAACCCTGTAGTAAAGCATCGGCGTGTGCTTGCAAAAAATGCTGTGTTACCACCAAATCGCTGTCAATAAAAATAATCGTATCGCCCTTAGCATCTTCAACGCCCAAATTCCGCGCCGCCGCCGGGCCCTGGTGAGATTGACAAATCGATCGCACATGAGGCAATAAGTCGGCATCTGCGGCCAACCACTCCAGCGTCCCGTCCGTCGAACCGTCGTCCACGACAATTATTTCATACTCTCTGACAATCTCACCGAACTGCTGATTTTCCAAAGCCAGTAGACATTTGGCCAAAATCGGTTTACGATTATACGTCGGAATCACAACACTAAAAAACACGGTTTTTCCCCATCGCCACAGTTACCGTATCCCACGGTAGCAGATTTTTCGCAGCAACTCCCCCGCCAAATAGCCAAGTTTAGCAAAAAAATAATATATAAATCTGTACTATTTCTGACAAGAATCGATCTCAATTAGGTGCATAATGAAAAGTCGGTTAAACCTCACATTAGGCACCATTCTCAAGA
Source organism: Microcoleus sp. S13_C5 (assembly GCF_036700845.1). Lineage (NCBI taxonomy): Bacteria > Bacillati > Cyanobacteriota > Cyanophyceae > Oscillatoriales > Microcoleaceae > Microcoleus > Microcoleus sp. S13_C5. Next base: position 1,554 of record NZ_JAUBPR010000112.1, on the reverse strand, counting down.
ACAGGCTTTTAGGCCTGTTCCACAAAAATGATATTTTTTTCTGGGGTGGGCCGGAGAGCCCGCCCTGAAAAGCTTAGTGACAAGGGTGCAAGATGTCAGTTAAATTCAGGATGTAAATAGCAATGAGTCGCGCTAAAAAAGTTGTGCTAGCATATTCGGGCGGAGTCGATACCTCCGTCTGCATTCCTTACCTCAAAAACGAGTGGGGTGTGGAAGAGGTAATTACTCTGGCTGCGGATTTGGGACAGGGAGACGAATTAGAACCGATCCGCAAAAAAGCTTTAGCATCCGGTGCTTCGGAATCTTTAGTTATTGATGCTACCGAAGAATTTGTCAAAGACTATGCGTTTCCAGCGATTCAAGCTAACGCACTTTACGAAAACCGTTATCCCCTTTCGACTGCCCTGGCTCGCCCGCTGATTGCTAAATTGTTAGTAGAAGCTGCGGAAAAATACGGTGCAGATGCGATCGCCCATGGTTGCACAGGTAAAGGAAACGATCAAGTGCGGTTCGATGTCTCGATCGGCGCGCTCAACCCCAAGATTAAAATCTTAGCACCAGCGCGGGAGTGGAAAATGAGCCGCGAGGAAACGATCGCATACGGCGAGAAATGCGGTATTCCCTCGCCAGTGAAAAAGTCTTCGCCTTACAGTATCGATCGCAACTTATTGGGCATGGCAATTGAAGCCGGAATCCTCGAAGATCCTTGGGCGGAACCGCCAGAGGAAGTTTATTTGATGACAAAGGCGATCGAGCAAACTCCCGACACACCCGAATACATAGAAATCGGTTTCGATTGCGGAAATCCTGTCAGTTTAAACGGCAAAAATTTATCACCAGTCGCCTTAATTTCCCAGCTAAACGAAATAGTTGGAAACCACGGAGTCGGCCGGATTGACATGATTGAAAACCGCCTCGTCGGGATTAAATCGCGGGAAATTTACGAAACACCAGCGATTTTAGTTTTGATGCACGCGCACCGAGACTTAGAAAGTTTGACACTGACAGCAGATGTGACGCGGTACAAGCGAGGCATCGAAGAAACCTACAGCCAAATGATTTATAACGGTCTTTGGTACAATCCTTTGAAAACAGCTTTAGACGCATTTATTCAGGACACGCAAAAGCGAGTAACTGGAACCGTGCGGCTCAAACTATTCAAAGGAAATGCGACTATTGTTGGCCGCAAATCAGACAATTCTCTGTACAGTTTCGACTTAGCAACCTACGGCGCAGAGGACGAATTCGATCACAAAGCTGCCGAAGGATTTGTCTATGTTTGGGGACTGCCAACCCGCATTTGGTCGGAGAAAAATAGAGGTTATAAATAGGAGCAAATTAGGGTTAAAAACCTGATGTTAAGCCACCCAATCGAATTCGGATTAACAATTCGATGTTAACCCGCCGAATCGAATTGGGGGCTACACAAGCAAAGTTCGCCTTCGCGGAATTAAGAGTAGGGTGTGCCCAGCACACCTTACAGCACTTCCGGATGTTATGAGGTACAGTAGCAGCAATTAGTAAACCAGTTTTTGAGATGTTTCGGATTAATTA